>JAYVRS010001100.1:0-3007 GCA_043776185.1 Bryobacteraceae bacterium
TCGTCGCCCGCCAGGCAACGCTCCACCAAATCGGAATCGGCATTCGAATCGGCTGAGAAAATCTGTTCCAATCGTCTTTCCCGGGTTCCGCTCGAACCCCAAGCCATCGCCAAGGCACCAAACCCGTCCGGCTGCCGATTGATGCTAAGCTCAGCTGGAGGGTACTCCCCGGAGCTCGGCAACCCGAACGGTCGGGATGACAGCAACTGAATGGCGCTCAACAACATCGTTCCTTATCCTTCATTCAAGGAAACGAAGCGTCCACCAAGGAAGTTCAATCAAATCCTGGTTCTCGGACTCACCATTCTAGCCCGTCCGCGCGCCCTCGCACTTGCGCCATGCTCGCGAAGGTGCCATACCGAAGGTTTTCCCCCCGGGGAGGTTCATTGAGTTCACCCCGTAAGTGGATCAAATACCTGATTCTCTTGATCGTTTTCCTGGCCGTTGCTACTTGGTTCGGGTTTAACCGGCTAAAGGACGATGGCTTCGATTGGCATAAGTTCCAAACTGCATTTTTCTCCCTTGATCCATTTTGGCTTGGCTCCGCTATCTTATTGATTCTGCTAACCTATATGGGCCGAGCGATTCGTTGGGGGGCTATGATCAAGCTCATTGCCCCCCAAGCCAGCCTGGTTCGGCTTTTCCGCGCGCAGGTGATCGGCTTCACCGCCGTCACTCTTTTTGGCCGGCCGGGCGAACTCGTCCGGCCCTACCTCATCGCTCGCAGCGAAAGCATCAGCTTTAGTTCGCAACTAGCCGTCTGGTTTCTTGAGCGAGTCTTCGATCTGCTGGCCGTCCTGCTGCTTTTTGGCTTGGCGCTGAACCAGCTTGACGCCGCCACCGCCAGCCACGTTAGCCCCCGCCTCGCCTGGGTGTTACGCACCGGCGGACAATTGGCTGCCTCGCTCGCCCTGGGGGCCTGCCTTTTTATCGTCGCCCTGCGCCTCTTCGCTGACGCCACGCTCAGGCTGCTTACCCACCTGATCGGCTTGCTGCCTCATGCTCTCCGCCAGCGTCTCGGTGGCCTGGTGGAAGCCGTCGCCCACGGCATTGCTTCCACCAAGAGCAATGGCCAAATGGCGCTGGTCTTAATTTATACCGCCATTGAATGGGCGATCGTGGTGGCCGCGTTTTACGCCATCCTCCGGGGCTTTGGCCCCACCAGCCACTTGACAGCTTGGGACGCCATCGTCATCTGTGGCTTCGTGGCGTTCGGCAGCATTGTGCAGATACCTGGGGTGGGTGGTGGTATGCAAATCGTTTCGTTTCTTGTGCTTACTGAAATCTACGGGGTTAGCAACGAATCCGCTGGCGTCATGGCCATTCTGCTTTGGTTGTGTACTTTTGCTATCGTCGTCCCGGCCGGTCTGGTCCTGGCGTTTCAGGACGGCCTCAATTGGGGCAAATTGCGGCACCTGCCCGAGCAGGCCCAAATAGGCAAGTCCGACGAAGCTTAGCCAAGGCGAGATAGAATAAGATTACCCCCATGCTCTGCCCTTTCTGCGGCCATCTTCAGGACAAAGTGATCGACTCGCGCGAAAGCAAAGAGGGCGAGTCCATTCGTCGCCGTCGTGAATGTCTACAGTGCGCCCGCCGGTTCACCACCTACGAACGAATTGATGAAATTCCCTACATGGCCATCAAGAAAGATGGCCGCCGCGAGAAGTTTGAGCGCCAAAAAGTGCTCAGCGGCCTCTTAAAGGCGTGCGAAAAGCGCCCTATCCCCATGACCAAGCTCGCCAATCTGGTGGACGAGATTGAAGGGTTACTAAATGACGCGCCCGACCGGGAAATTCCGACCCGTAAGATCGGAGAGCTTCTTATGCAACGCCTCCAAGTGTTGGACAAGATCGCCTATGTCCGTTTTGCTTCGGTCTATCGCGATTTTCAGGACGAAGACGCTTTCTTCAATGAAATGAAGAACCTGATGCGCCAGAAGCGCGGCTAAAGCACGGGTACCAGCTCCCCCTACGAAATAAAACTGTAACTAATCGGCTCCGTGGACATCTTTTAAATAGGAGACGGAATACGCCAAAATTGGTGCTATACTCTCCTGGGTACCAAACGGTCGCGAAGCAAACACGAATCTGACATCATCTGTGCCACTGCGAACTTTTTCATTCCAGGCCAGTTAACGCCCTCGCCGGCAAAGATTCCTGCTTTCGCGGTTCACCGTTTCCCCCCTTACGGGAGAGGTTCGCCTTTCCCCGGTCGTTTCTGTCGGGCGGTTGCAGGCCCCCGCAAAAGCAACGTCCCGTGCCTGCGCGCGTTTGGGTGGAACTACCCCATCGACGGGAAAATATTTATTTCAATAAAGAAGTGTGTGAAGAGAGGAACCAGACTCAGTGGCAGGTTTCGCCCGCCAGTTGCTGAGTAGGTAATTGCCACGTGGATCAATTTGAAGACCAATACATAGCCGAACCCACCGAACCGCTCGCCTTATCTTTTGATGAAGAGACGAATTTCTTTCATCCGGAAGAAGCGCCTGATGCGGAAGGGGAAGAATTTCAGCCCGTCCAAGTTGTCGAAGAGTCGATTTACACGGACGATCCGGTTCGCGTTTATCTACGCGAAATGGGTGCCGTACCGCTGCTCACTCGCGAGGGTGAGGTCAATCTTGCGCGCAAGATGGAGCGGGGCAAGGTCCGCATGTACCGCGCCATCAGCCGCTCGGCCATGGTGGAAGGGGTGGCCTGCGACTGGATGGAGCAAGTCCGCAAAGGCGTCATCGACCTTGATGACATCACCGACCTCGGTGACGTAGAAGTCGGCACGCCAGCGGAGGACAAGCGCCGCAAGCAAGTCCTTCAGCAGATGAACGAACTGCTTTCGCTGCAAAAGAAGAAGCACCAAGCGCTCGAAAAACACGACGCTATTCCGCTTTCCAACCGCAAAGGCCGTAAAAAAGGCTGGATGAAGTCGCTCCGCTCCTCGGTCGAATTCTCCAGAGCCTTCCGCGCCCTGCCTTGGCAGATCAGCATGTGGCGCAAGTTCGGCAAAGAGATCG
>JAYVRS010001101.1:0-3005 GCA_043776185.1 Bryobacteraceae bacterium
GTAGACCCATTGGCCCTGGTTGCCGCGCTGCGTGATGGCGTAGAGTTGTTGCGGACGGAAGTCACGAGGAAGTCGCACGCGGTTGACTAAAGCACGTTGAGTGCCAAGTCGGGGTGGCGAGTGGTTACAATGAGTTAGAGAAAGTGAGCGCTGTGGAGACGTTTCAAAATGAACCTGACGTTTCAACGTGGGACGACGAAGGTCGTTTCATTTCGGTCCCCGAGAATGTGCCCGGCACTGGAAATTCCGCTGGAATTCGGCACTGGAATTCCCTCTGGAATTCGTTCCGTGTTGGAAGGCCGCATGGCGGCGCCGGTGGAGCTGAAGGCTGCAGTTGATAGGGTTCATGATGATTCTCCTGAATTCTTTGAAGTTCGCCGGGCAACTTGGGGTCAACCGGTTCAACCTACAAAGCCCAAACGGCCGAAAAGGGCATGCGTGCGGCAAGTTTGGAATATAATTTTGGAATCGATGGCCAACGACATGATGCCGGAACCGAACGGAGAAGTAACCCGGTTGCTCGGTGCGTTTCGCGAAGGCGACAAGGAGGCATCGGACCGGCTGATCGCTCTGGTGTATGTCGAATTGCGCCGGCTGGCCGGCTCCTACATGCAACGCGAGCGCAAAGATCACACGTTGCAGGCCACGGCCCTGGTGCACGAAGCCTATATGCGCATGGTGGGCAGCCAAGCCGCACCAGAGAATCGCGCCCATTTCTTTGGCATCGCGGCGAACACCATGCGGCAAGTGCTGCTGGACCACGCCCGCCTGCATCGCGCTGCCAAGCGCGGCGGCGAAGGCACCCACAAAGTGGATCTGGAAGCCCACTTGATGATCTCCGAGGGTGCGCTTGACGATGTGATTGCGATCGACGACGCGCTCGAGCAGTTGGCGGCGATTGACCCGCGGCTTACCAGGCTCATTGAACTTCGGTTCTTTGGCGGACTTAGCGTCGAGGAAGCGGCGGAGGTGCTTGGCATCTCGATGATTACCGCAAAACGTGATTGGAAGTCCGCTAAGGCCTGGCTACATCGGTATCTGGCCACCGCGAAATCGGGATGACGGCAGAACGCTGGGAAACGATCAAAGCGATTTTCGATGATGCCGCCGAATGCCATCCGGCGGCCCTGGCTGAATTGCTGCGCGAACGTTGCGGCACCGACGACGATCTGCGGCGAGAGGTGGAATCGTTACTCGCGGCTCGGGGCCAGGACACTCAGGCTTTCGCCGGGGCCGTGGCGGAGGCTGCGGGCCTGGCGATGGCTGGCAATATCACGATCAGCGACCGCTACCAGATACAGCGCGAACTGGGCCGGGGCGGAATGAGCGTCGTCTATCTGGCGCTGGACCGTCAACTGCTGGCGCGACGCGTGGTGATCAAGGTGCTGTTGCGCGAAACCAGCCAGGATCCTTACATCCGCCAGAAATTTCTGCAGGAAATGGAGGCGCTCACGCGCATTGAGCATCCAGGGGTGGTGGGCCTGCTGGATGCCGGCCTAACCGCCGAAGGCAACCAGTTTCTGGTGATGCAGTTTATCGAAGGCACTACCTTGCGCTCCGCCATTCCTCCGGGTGGTCTGGATCCAAAGCGCGCGGCTGGGATCCTACGGCAAATCGGACAAGCTCTCGCCGCCGCCCACGAGAAGGGAATTTGGCACCGCGATCTGAAACCAGAGAACATCATGCTGCAGAATCTGGGCGGTGAAGATCACGTAAAGTTGATCGATTTCGGGATTGCCAGCATTCAGAATTCGCGATTTAGCGGTGAGCAAAGTAAGGTGGCGGGCAGTTTGAGTTATATGGCTCCGGAACAGTTTGCCGGACAGGCGACTGCCGCCAGCGACACTT
The DNA here is from genome assembly GCA_043776185.1 of Bryobacteraceae bacterium. GTDB lineage: Bacteria > Acidobacteriota > Terriglobia > Bryobacterales > Bryobacteraceae > JALHNI01. Next base: position 1,849 of record JAYVRS010001101.1, read on the forward strand.
ACTCGCTTGGCGTGGTGGCTTACGAAATGCTCACCGGCAAACCACCCGGTACCCAGGTCGATTGGACATTGCCGGCGGCGTCAAGCAAGCTGATTGCCAAGGCGATGTCTTATAACCCCGCGGCGCGTCAATCGAGCCCACGCTTATTCACTGACGAGTTAGCGCGGGAACTCACCGGCACGGAACCGATACGCCGGTCCACGGGAACCGGCGGCGTGGAGATGGCCCACGTTCTATTTACTGACTTAGTGGGTTACTCTTTGCTGCCGATGGATCAGCAAAAAGACTATTTGGAACAATTGCAGGAACTTGTCCGCGAGTCGGCGCAGTTTCATACTTCCGATCAGGCAGGCGACATTATCAACCTCCCCACCGGCGACGGGATGGCGCTGGCCTTTTTCGGCGATCCCACCGCGCCGGCGCAATGCGCTTTGCAGGTAGCCCGCGCGCTGAAATCGAAACCGCATCTGAAATTGCGGATGGGCATCCACGCCGGCCCGGTATACCGCGTGGCGGACATGAATGCCAATGCGAATGTGGCCGGCGGCGGCATCAATATGGCGCAGCGCGTCATGGACTGCGGAGATGCCGGTCATATCTTGGTCTCGAGCACGGTGGCCGACGTATTGCTTCAGTTGAGTGAGTGGTCTCCCTATCTCACTAACCTCGGTGAGTGTACGGTTAAACATGGTGTCAAGTTACACCTGAGTAACTTGGTTGCGGCCGGCGTGGGTAATCCCATAAGGCCTCGTAAACTCGGGGCGGCGAGGGCGAAGCTCCGGCGGCCGGTGATCTTAATGGTGGCGGTGGCGCTAATGGCGGGTGCGGCCTTCTGGTTCGGTTTACCTTCGCTCTCCGGCCCGGATCAACGCTCGGTCGCCGTCCTAGCCTTTACGGATTTGAGCCCCGCCAAGGACCAGCAGTATTTTTCCGAGGGTGTGGCCGAAGAGTTACTAAGTGGGCTGGCCAAGATTCCTGGGCTGCGGGTAGCCGGCCGCACTTCCTCGTTCCAACTCACTGGCCGAACGTTCAGCTACCGTGAAATCGGCAAAAAGCTCAACGTGGCCACGATCCTGGAGGGGAGCGTTGGCAAGCAGGGCAACCGGGCGAAAATTTCGACCCGGCTGATTCAAGCATCGGACGGCTACCAATTGTGG
>JAYVRS010001102.1:0-2999 GCA_043776185.1 Bryobacteraceae bacterium
TTGAGGTGCGTCAGGACCACGAGGGCAAGCGCGATCCAAGTGAGTCGCTCGGGCCATCCCTGTTCGTGCCGCCGGGTGCGCCACCAACCGGCGAACAGAATCACCAACACGGCCAGGTCCGGAACCACGCTCGCTTGCAGGCTAAGCCGCAACTGGTAGATCCCCGTCCAGACAACCCAGAACAAGCCCCGCAGCCAGCCCGACTTGACGCCGGCCGAGGCCAAGACTAGTTCGGCAAGCGCTGCCCCGTTGATCGCATGGCTTAGCGAGTACCACTGGGGCGAACGGGCTGGATAGCTTTCAAGAGAGATCAAAAGGTAATTGGCCCCTTCGAAGACCCCACGGCTCGAGACCAGCACGCCGAGCCACAGCAGCTCAAGCCTTTCTCTATCGGCGAGCCACAGCAGCCAAAACAGAATCGCGAACAAGAGCAGCACCACGCCTGTCACGAGCGTCGTCGACCGCGCCACCTTCTGCTGGGCAATCAACAGGAGATTTTCGTTGACCGGCACGGAAGCCGCGTCCGTCACCACGTAGGATGCGCCGAGAAAAAGGGCGAGCGTTGGGGGAAATGCCGTCCGGCGGCACTGAATCGCCACGTGTAACTGCGGTCCTGGCCCGAGATCCCCTGGCGGAACCGGGAAGGAGCGCGAGTGGGCCAGTTGCGCAGCGTTCAGGTCCTCAAAAGTGCCGGCCTCCGCGATGCGCACGCCGTTAAAGTAGAGACGATAGAGTTCCGCCACGGGACCCAGAGTGACCACTAGATTCGCTTGATCGAGGCCTGGCGGCAGGTCGATGGCACGGCGCAGCCAATAAGTCCCTGAGGCCGGTTGCGTGGTCCATGGAAGCTGGATCTTCGCCCATAGATGGTCGTCAAAGCCAGGCTGGGAGTACTCCGGGCGGTCGTCGGTGCTCTTGCGCCAGTCACCGCTGAGGTCAAGCCGGACAGCGCTTTGTGCAGAGGCGAGGCGAAGAATCCCTAAGAAGCCGAGAAGCAGGATTCTCATGCTGTCCTCCGCACGGTAACCACCGTGATGTCGTCGGTCTGGCCCCAGGCCTTGGCCGCCTCCGCGATCTCTTGCGCTGATTTCGCGCTTACCGACCGCGTCCGTTCGAAGCCGAAGAGCTCGCGCCGCGCATTCTCTGCTTCGACCACGCCGTCGGAGACGAAAGTGAGTTGTTGTCCGGGACCGATGGTGATCTCCTGCTCCGTGTATTCGACGCCGGGCGCGAGGCCCAAAGGCAGGCCCGCGTCCAGGGTGAGTTCGACGCCGGCGAGATAGGGGGCAGGGTTTCCGGCGTTCGCCAAAACTACCCGGCCGTCCGGATGGCAATGGGCGATGGTGGCGGTGACAAAGCCGGTATCGAGGCTGCCGGCCAGTGCCCGGTTCAGTTCGCCCAGCAGTGCCGCTGGACCGTCCTCCCGCCGGTTTCGCAGTGCTCCGGTAATGAGAGAAACGACCATCGCGGCCCGCAATCCTTTCCCGCTGACGTCGCCCACGGCAATCAGGTGGCTTCCATCCTCCAGTGCAAAGAGCTGGTAGAAATCACCACCTACTTCGAGCGCCGGTTCGTAGACCGCCTCGATCGGGGATGGTCCGCTGCCGAGAGCGGGTGTCTGCGAAAGAAAGAACTGCTGCACCACCCGGGCGGCTTGCAGTTCGCCGGCCAACCGCTGACGCTCCAGCCCATCCTCCTTCACGCGGCGCAGGATCTGCCACGCCATGGGAATCACCACCAGGAACAGGGCCACCGTCTCTGACTCGTAGTGAAAAATACCGATGTCTAAGTCGGTTTCGACGAGCGGACTGAAGCGGTTCAGGCGAATGCAGGCTGTCGCCAGCAGGGTCAAAATGAAGAACTGCTGTCCTAACGGCTGGTGCCAGGTTCCCTGGCGCCACCACGCCGCGCCAGCCATCACAATGGTCAGTAAACAAAGTGTCCGGAAGACATTGACGAAAACGGGAGCAGCGAACTCGCCCGTGAGCAATGAAGTGAGTGGGTACCAGGACCAGATCAACCAGATAGCCACTTTCAGCCAACGTTGACGGTAGTCGAGCGTGGTGGCGGCAAAGTAAGTAAAGCTGGCCATGCCCAGGCCGCTGCAGCCCGCGATCAGAAATAGCCATCGCTGGGGATAGGCATCCTCGGCGAGAAAAAAGTAACGGCTTAGATAGAGCCCGCCCTCAAGCGCGACGGCAAGGGCAAACCAGAGGAGGTCGCTTCGCTTCCGCTCTCCCAGCCAGGCCAAAAACAAGAGCGCGCCCAAGCCAACCATCAGCATGCCAAAAATCACTTCGGGGGTTCGGCGCAGCTTGCGGGTTTGAATGTAAGTAGTCCCCAACGCGCTGGGCGCGTGGGGGAGGTAAGTCATCCGGAACGGGCCTGCGGATTGAAACCGCAAAGACTGCGGGCCCGCCAGTCCCCAGTTCCGGCCATGAATCGCCACGATGAGCGAATTGCCGTTCGCACCAGCCGCGTTGCTGGGGATGGGGAAAGTGAGGGGGCGGGGGATCTGGAAGTCCCAACGGGACAACCCGCCGGTGGCGCCTATCTTGACTCCGTTGACAAACACCCCGTAGGCATCGCTGATCGTGCCCAGCGTCAACGCCAGTTGCGCACGATCCGTCCCTTCCGGCAGCAGGACGGTGCGGCGCAGCCACAGGTGCCCTGGGGGCCGCGCCGCACTTGACGGAAGCACCAGGGTCTGCCACTGGCGGTCGTCAAAGCCGGGGCCGGCGAAACCTGGCCGGTCATCGGTGGTCATCCGCCAGGGACCGCTGAGGTCGATCCATAGCGCATTCTGGCCATGGGCCGTTGCCGCGGCGATACTGAATGCCAATAGCCACTTCATGAAGCGTTCCTCCGCACGGTCACCACCGTAATGTCGTCATTCTGACCCCAGGCTTTGGCGGCTGCGGCGATGTCGGCGGCGGACCTACCGCTGATTTCGCGTGTGCGGTCGAAGCCAAAGAGTTCGCGCCGCGAGTTCTCGGCTT
>JAYVRS010001103.1:0-2996 GCA_043776185.1 Bryobacteraceae bacterium
GACCCCAACTTGCCCGTGCTTTTGAAGGGCCCCATCGTGCGTATCGAATGGATCAATCCCCATACCTGGATCCACCTGGAAGTGACGAAGAAGGATGGCGCGAAAGAGGTGTGGATGGTGGAAGGCGGCACGCCCAATAGCCTGCTGCGCCGCGGTCTGAAGCGCGACACCCTCAAAATTGGGCAGGCCATCATCGTCGATGGTTATCAGTCGAAAGACCGCTCAACGCGAGCCAATGGCCGCGATGTCACTTTGCCCGATGGCCAGAAGTTCTTCCTCGGCTCCTCGGGCACCGGTGCGCCCTACGATGCCCCCGGCAAGGATCAGCGGAAGTAACGTGCGGGCCGCTCTCCTGTTGGCGGCGAGTTGCGGTTGGGCCGCCGACGATCCGTTCGGCGTCGCCCTCTACGCGAAGCACTGCGCCACCTGCCACGATACGCCCGATCCGCAGAGCCGCATCCCCGCGAAGTCGGTGTTACAGAAACGGCCGGTAACGGCGATACTGCAAGCCCTCACGTCGGGCGTCATGAAGCAGCAGGGCGCGGCGTTGTCCAATGTCGAGCGGCTGGCCATCGCGAAGGTGCTGGGTTCGTCGGAGGTCGTCATGAACGCGCCTTCGCTGAATCCGTGCCCCGCTGCCGACTGGAAACCACGCGCGTCATCTGGAAGCTGGAACGGATGGGCCAATAGTGACGCCAACTGGCGCTTCCAACCCAAGCCCGGCTTCGCCGCCGCCGCGGTCCCCAACCTGAAACTCAAGTGGGCCTTTGGTTTCCCTGGCGGCACCTCCGTGCGCGGCCAGCCCACCGTCTTCGCGGGCCGCCTCTTTATCGGCTCCCACGACGGAACCGTCTATGCCCTCGATGCCGCGACGGGCTGCCAGCATTGGAGCACCACGGTGCCCGCGCCCATCCGCACGGCCATCGCCATCGGCCAAGTGCAAGGCCGCTGGATTTTGCTGGCCGGAGACAGCGCCGGCTATCTGCACGCCTTGGACGCCACCACCGGCGCGCCCCGGTGGAAGCTCCATCTCGACGAGCATCCCGCCGCCTTGGTGACGGCGACTCCCGTCATTCACCAAGGCCGCGTGTATGTCGGCGTCGCTTCCTATGAAGAATCTTCGGCCACTAACCCCACCTACCTTTGCTGCAGCTTCCGGGGCAGCATGGTGGCTGTCGATGGCGCAAATGGCAAGTTAGTCTGGAAGACTTACACCATTGACGCCGAGGCCAAGGCCGGGCCCATCTCGAAGCGCGGCAAGCCGACCTTAGGCCCGTCCGGTGTCGGCGTCTGGAGCGCGGCTACGCTGGATCCTACTCATGGCGTAATGTATGTGACTACTGGCGACAATTACTCTGACCCTCCCACGCCCACCTCCGATGCCGTGATGGCTTTGTCACTCGATACGGGCCAGGTTCAATGGGTGAAGCAGATTCTGGCTAACGACGCTTTCAACTCGTCCTGCGCCAATCCCACGAAGTTCAACTGTCCCGATTCTGACGGGCCGGACCATGACCTGGGCGCATCGGCCATGCTCGTGAATCTGGCCGGCAAACGCCGCGCGCTGATCCTCGCGCAGAAATCAGGCGAGGTACACGCGGTAGATCCGGATAAGCAAGGCGAAGTCCTCTGGCACGCCCGCGTCGGCAAAGGCGGCGTGCTGGGCGGCATTCAATGGGGCATCAGCACCGATGGCCGTCTCGCTTACGCCGCCGTCTCTGACCTCGGCTTTGGCCCCCGCCGTCACGAGGCTGGTGGCGGCATCACTGCGCTGCGTCTCGACAACGGCGAACGCGTCTGGCATACGCCCGCACCGCCTTGCGCTCCTCAGCCTTGTAGCCCGGCGCAGTCGTCTGCCATCACCGCCATGCCCGGCGTCGTCTTCTCGGGCTCCATCGACGGCCACCTGCGCGCCTACTCCACCGCCGACGGCAAAATCATTTGGGATTACAACACCACGCCAGCCTTCACCACCGTCAATGGTGTCGCCGCCCACGGCGGCTCCATGGACGTCGGCGGACCCGTCATCGCCGCCGGCCGCCTCTACGTCGGCTCCGGCTACGGACAATGGGGCGGCAAGCCAGGCAACGTGCTGCTGGCCTTCGAAATATCCCCTCCCGGCCGGTAGACTCAACAGAACCCTGACCGTGAGGGAGCGGATGCTCATCCGCGTCGCGAAGCTGTCAAACTATTACCCAGTAACCTATGACCACCAGACGAACCGCTCTCCTCGGTGCCCTTCTTAGCAGCCGCGAGGCTCTGGCCAAAGCCTCTCAACCGAAGACGCCGGTGAACTTCGCCGTCCCGGCTCACGCTTGCGACTGCCACACGCACATCTTCGGCAAATATCCCCTCTTCGCAGGACGCAGCTACACACCGGAGTTCGCGCTCCCTAACGAAATGTCTGCGCTGCATCGCGCACTACACATCGAACGCGTCGTGATCGTGACTCCCAGCATCTACGGCACCGACAACGCCTCGACGCTCGACGGCATGAAGGCGCGCGGCAAGAGTGCGCGCGGCGTCGCGGTGATTGACGATCGCACGACGGAGCCAGAGCTCGACCGCATGCATGCGGCGGGCATGCGGGGTATTCGGCTCAACCTCAACAACGGGCCCCGCCATTCGCAGACGCCCCGCCAGCGTTTCGAGGCCGCCGTCCGGCGCATGAAACCGCGCGGCTGGCACATCCAAATGTTTGTCGGGCCCAGCGTGATCTCCGACATCCGAGATCTGGTGATGGCCTCGCCGGTGCCCGTCGTATTCGATCACTTCGGCGGTGCCAGTCTGACGGCTGGCCTAGATCAGCCCGGTTTCTCCGACCTGATTGACTTAGTGCGCTCGGGACACGCCTACGTGAAGATCTCGATCTCCGGCCCCAACATCGGCTTGCCCTTCGACGGCGCCGCCCCGCTCGCCAAGGCCTTGATCGCGGTCAATCCGGATCGGGTTCTCTGGGGCACGGACTGGCCGCACCCGAACGCCGCCTCGGGCCG
>JAYVRS010001104.1:0-2996 GCA_043776185.1 Bryobacteraceae bacterium
GCCGGGTTCAGTTTCAAGAATTTTCATTGAAATGGAAGGGGGCAGTTCAATGCCGATGGCCTTGCCTTCATAGAACTCCACGTTGAGTTTGAGTTGCGGGATAAGGTAATTTACAGCGTCACCGAGGATGTCCTTAGTGAAATGCATCTGCTCAAAAGTTTCAATATCCATGAAGTAGTAGTAGTCGCCGTCATCATACATATATTCCATTTCGTGGTCTTCCAGCACCGCGCGTTCCACTTTATCTTCCGAAGAAAAGCGGTGTTCAAACATGGAGCCGGATTTAAGATTGCGCATTTTAACCTGCACAAATCCGCGCAAATTGCCGGGCGTGCGGTGGGCCATGGTGAAAACGCTGTGCAGGTCTTTGTTAAAAACAATCACCATTCCTGGGCGCAATTGTGTTGCCGTTATCATGAAAAAGAAAAACTCCTGGATTTTTGAGAAATCGGTTTGACGAGAGGTCTAGATGTTAGTTTACCAGAGCAACAGGCAACACAAACGAGTTTAGGAGGAATCGGCCGGAATTGCTGTTTCGGGTCCCAATCGAAAGAATGCTGATCACCGAATGAATTGTATCCGGCAAATATCGTACTTCAGAAGCGCATCCAATTCGTGGTGATCAGCCGTCAAGAGTTCCGCATCCAACGAAGCGGCAAGAGTCAAGGCAAAGCAATCGGCAAGTGAGACCCTGCGGTGTACCGATTTGATCTCCCCAGCTTTGCGCCAGACATCGGGAGTCATATCCTCATTTGCTTCGACCCCGAGCTTTTCCAAATCCTTGATCGCACTTTCCGCAACGGATTCGCCGCTCGCACGGTGAAAATCGTAGTAGACTTCGCACAGATTGAGAGCGTGGGCGATGGACCGTGAATCCGCATCGGCCAATACCGCCGATACAACATCCGCACCGGTTTCATCACGAAGGAAAGCGATCATGGCGCTGGCGTCGAGGACGTAAATCACTACAAGGATTCCCGGTCTGTATCCGTCGCCTTACGCTGCATGAAGGCTTCGGCCGATGTGGGAATGTGTTTGTATTTGCCCCGAATCTCGTTAACGAGCCTTTCCCGGAGGCTTGATGGCGTTGTAGCTTCGATGGAACGAAGCGCAACGATCAATTCTTCCCGTTGGCTCGGACTCAGCGTTCGGGCGGCGTCGAGAATCTGGTGCATTTCAGCCGACATGGTATTAATTTTATTCTAGCTCTTTGGAGATGGATCCAACGGTAAGGCTGACGGGTTGCGATAAACTAGCGGGAGCACAATGTCTCTAACCCCCGGTGACAAACTCGGTCCCTATGAAATCCTTTCGCCGCTTGGCGCGGGTGGCATGGGTGAGGTGTATAAGGCACGTGATACTCGGCTTGATCGTTTTGTTGCCGTGAAGGTGCTGCCCGAACATATCGCCAAGCGGGAAGATTTGCGTGGCCGCTTTGAGCGCGAGGCGCGGGCGGTGGCGTCGCTCAATCATCCGAATATTTGTACGCTCTTCGACATCGGCCAGCAGGACGGAATCAGTTACATGGTGATGGAGCTGATGGAGGGCGAGACGCTAGCGGCGCGTATCGAAAAGGGGCCCATCCCGTTGGAGCAGGCGCTGTCCTTCGCCTCACAGATTGCCGATGCGTTGGATCGCGCGCATCGCGCCGGAGTCACGCATCGCGACGTGAAGCCGGCCAACATCATGCTCACGCGCGATGGGGTGAAGGTGCTCGACTTCGGCCTCGCCAAATCGACCGCCGCGATTGGGCCGAACGATGCAACGATAGTCGCTTCACTTACGACGGAAGGCTCCATCATCGGCACGCCGCAGTACATGGCCCCTGAGCAATTCGAAGGCAAAGAAGCTGATGCGCGTGCTGATATCTGGGCCTTCGGTGCCGTGCTCTACGAGATGGTCACCGGGCAGAAGGCATTTCAGGGCAAGAGCTATGGGAGCCTGATCGGCTCCATTCTTTCGGCAGAGCCCGCGCCGATGGCCGTGGACCCGTTCACCCCCGCATGGCTCGAACGTCTGGTGCGCCGCTGCCTCGCCAAGGACCCGGAAGACCGCTACTTCTCAATGCACGACATCGTCCTCGACCTGCGCACGCCGCCACAAGACGCACTCACGACCGCAGCAAAGCCCAACCGCTGTCCATGGGCCGTAGCCGCCGCCTTCGCTCTGCTCGCCATCGCTGTAGCAATCTTCCCACTTCGTAAAAGCACCGAATCACCCTTGCCCGCGAAGTTCGATGTAAACCCGCCACCAGAAAGCCGTTTTGCACAAACGAACAATAGCGGCGGTTCCGCAATCTCACCAGACGGTAAAACGCTGGCCTACGTGGCCACCGCTGCTATGGGAACATCGCTGCTCTACTTGCGTCAATTGGACTCCTTAAAAGCTCGCGCGCTTCCCGGAACCGAAGAGGCTGGTCGCCCCTTCTGGTCGCCCGATAGCAAGTCTCTCGCCTTTGCCGCTAGCGGCAAGCTGAAGCGCATTGATGTGGCCGGCGGCGTTCCCCTCACTTTGTGTGATGCGTCCGCCGCGCGAGGCGGAACTTGGAACGAGGACGGCGTGATTCTGTTTGCCGATCGGAATGTGGGACTGCTGAAGATCGCAGCCTCCGGCGCGGGAGCCTCTGCACCGGTAACCAAGATCAATCAAACTGCCGGTGAACTGAATCATTACTACCCCAACTTTCTGCCAGGGGGCAAAGAATTTCTCTACTTGGTGCGCCATGTCGACGCCGCAAAGGGGAGCATCTATTGGGGCTCGCTAGACGGAAAGCCGCCGGTTCAGATCCTACAATCGGAGTACAACGGGATCTACGATGCCACTTCAGGGCGTCTGCTCTACATCCAGGGCGATGGCGTGCTGACGGCGCGCAAGCTGGAATTGAACCCGCCTAGGCTCAGTGGTGATCCGGTGATAGTGGCCCAAGGCGTAGGTGGCGCCAGCACAAACGGCTATGCGGAATTCTCTATCTCCGCCAACGGAACCCTGTTTCATGG
>JAYVRS010001105.1:0-2994 GCA_043776185.1 Bryobacteraceae bacterium
GTGTGCTGCGCGCCGGCGAGGTTCAAATCCACTAACAGCAGATCGGCACCGGCTTCAGCCAGAGCGAGAGCCATCGCCTGGCCCAGCCCCTGCGCGGCGCCGGAGACGAGCGCTACTTTTCCGGAAAGATCAAATAGAGTAGATGGCATAGCAATTACGACGAAGTCCTGGGAAGTTTTACTAGACTTACACAACCGGCACCTACTAAGTAACAGCCGGCTAGAAATAGCAGACAAGTGCTTTCGCTATAGCCGTTAGTGCGCAGCCAGCCCATCTGATAGTTACCCAGCCAGCCCGCCAAGTTGGCGCACATGTTGATGAAGCCGATGGCCACGGCCGCGGTGGCCGCCGTAAGCGTCAGCGTGGGCAGCGCCCAAAATGGTGACGGCCAAAAGTAAGCCGTGAAGCCGGTGAGAAACAGCCAGGCCATCACGACGGCAAACGGTTGCCCGGTGATCGCACTGCCGGCGAGGAATAAACCAGTGGCCGCTTGCCCAAATACGCAATGCCACTTACGATCACCCGTGCGATCGGCGGATTGGCCCGAAAGGTAAACGCCCACCAGTCCGCAGGCGTAGAAGACTCCGCTGTAGAGCAGCGTGGCCCGATCCGTGCCGCCCGACAGGCTCTTCACCATGGATGGCACCCAGAACGAGAGTGCGTAACCGCCGGTGTTGGTGGCGAAGATGCCGAGCGCCAGCAGCCACACGTTACGCAGGCCTAGCGCTTGCCGGATGCTGACCTCGGCGGTGCCTCGCTTTTTGCGCGCTTCGGCCTCCAGCGCCGCTTCCAGGTAGTCGCGCTCGGCGGGCGACAGCCAAGTGGCTTGGCGGGGACGGTCAGTTAGATAGCGCAGCGTGACGAATCCTAAAAGCACACCGGGTAGCCCTTCGAGGATGAACATCCACTGCCATCCTTTCAGATCTAGCCAGTCTACATCCAGTAAGAGGGCCGAGACGGGCGCGCCGAGGGCGAGGCTGAAGGGCACGGCCATCACTAGTCCGGAAAGGGCGCGCGTGCGGTCTTGGGCGGTGAACCAATGGGTGAAATAGACGATCAAACCGGGGAAGAATCCGGCTTCGGCGACGCCCAGCAGGCAGCGGGCTGCGTAGAATTCGGCCGGCGTGGTGACAAAGGCCGTGGCGGCGGAGATGAATCCCCAGGTGATCAGGATGCGCGCAAACCACTTACGCGCGCTCCAGCGTTCCACCAGCAGCGCGCCGGGAATTTCGAGAAAGAGATAGCCGACAAAAAAGATGCCAATGCCGAAGCCGAAGACGGATTCGGAAAAATTCAGATCGTGCGACATGCGCAGTTTGGCAAAGCCGACATTGGCGCGGTCGAGGTAAGAGATGATGTAGAGGACGAAGACCAATGGCAGCACGCGCCATGCGACTTTGCGGCGCAGCGCGACGGCATCAACGACTGGGTCAACGGGCAGGGCGGCGCTTATCATGGCCGAACTCGCGCTTCTGAAATTACGAGGAGCAAGCTAGCACTGTATCAAGTTCGTGGTGAGCGCCAAGACCGATGTCGAAACCAAACAAGTTGCTTGGCTGCGGCGCGGCTGGATGGGTTACTCAAATCGCAATCGGCCACTAAGGTTTGCCCCACCACCGGAGACAAGCCGCTGCGAATCGACAGGGTGGCGGCTCGGGTCATGGAGGACCGGCGGCGAGGTTTACCCGTGAAAATGGCGGTGCGACTAGTGCTTTGACCGCGTGAAGAAGATCTTTGGCTTGTGGTGCGCCATCCCACAGCTGACGCTGTGGGCTAGTAGTGGGAAAGGTAGTCTTCACCCGGTCGCAGTACTAGTGCTTCGACCGGGTCACCTGGTACGACGTCTCGCGCGGTTCCAGTCTTCGCCCATCGTCTGCCGGGAACTGCCCACCGGGGGGGCCTAGAAAATGCGGCGGCAGGCAGGTCCACCGCATTTTCGCGCCGATAAATGCTTTATCGCCAGAAAGTTCGGGATAAGTCAGGGATGCCAGTGGATACGCTGGTTTTCCTTGCCGGGCATTCACGGGGCTCGGGTTGGTGGTGGGGCGAAAAGGATGAATTTTGGCGTTGATTGACGTTATTAGGTTGCACCATGAAGATTCCGCAACTCGAATCGATGCCCGCCTCGTTTGTGATGGCGCGGATTGAGCCTAGCTTTCAGGATCTCGAATACGGCTACAGAATGGGTTTTCTCGGATGGAAGCCGGTGGTGGAGATTAGTACGTCTATCGCGGAACGACAGGAGAAGTTCAGCACCGCCTTGATCGATCTTATTTCCGTGGACAGGCCAAAGCCCGGCGAAGTATCGCGGCTACTGAGAGAAATTGCCGCGAGCGAACGACCGCTAGCGTCGGACGATCTGCTGAGCCGTCGTTGGCTTTACCTGACGATGGCGTGGCTTTACGCGAACCGCCATAATGTCTCGAATCCGCTGGAGACCGTCGACTGGGTCTATGCGGAGTTTGACTATCCCGAGGAAGTGGCGTCCTTTGTCTACTACATGCCGGACGACGCTACTTTCGACTTGACGGAACATTGCGATCTGACACCGATCGACCGGCTGATGCAGCGTTGGGCTTACTATCTGAGGATGAGAAGCGCGGAGTTTGGACCTCAAGCGGAGGCCGGAGAGTAGCCCTGGCCGATTCCCGATTCATCTGGCTATTGAGGGCGCCCATGGCCCAACCCGAGCCCGTTCTCCCTTAGTGCGTAACCGCCGGCTCCATTGACTTGGCCGCTTCGATCCAGGCGCGAATTTGCTCTAAGTCGGGGGCGTCGCTATGGAATTGACGGGGCTTCCCGGTCCGGGTGTCTACCATCTTGCGGTGGAGATTTTCGGGTACGCGATTGCGGAGCTCTTTCACGGTGTCGACGCCGGACGCTTCCAGCATCTCGGCCCAATCGGGCGTGATGCCTTCGATGCGCAGCAGGTCGGCCGCGTTTACCCACTTGAGAATGTTGGAGGGGTCGAGCCCGGTCTGCTCGGCTAGGGTC
>JAYVRS010001106.1:0-2988 GCA_043776185.1 Bryobacteraceae bacterium
TCCCGGCCCCCGGCGTCGGCTTCTCCATCGGCGAAGACCGGCTCATTATGGCCGTCGAGGACAGCTTCGTCGCGCCCCAGTTAGACGTCTATCTCGCCCCGCTCGACGAGCCCTCCTTCCGCCACTGTTCGCTGCTGGCCGCCGAACTTCGCCGGCAGGGCCTTTCGGTGGAGCTCGCCACGCAAACCAAGCCCCGCCGGGCGATGGAACTCGCCGACAAACTCCAAGCCCGCACCGCCATCATGGTCGGCGACAATGAAATTAGCGCCGGAGTCTATGCCGTCAAAAACATGGCCACCGGTGAACAAGAAAGCTTATCGCGCGAACAGTTGCTCGCGCGCCTTCGGTAATCATGCCTGACATTCAACTTGACTTCCTCGGTGACCTGCGGCGCACGCACGATTGCGGTGCCATCCGCCTCGAACACGTGGGCCAGCGCGTCCTGCTGATGGGCTGGGTGCATCGCCGCCGCGACTTGGGCGGCGTCATCTTCATTCACCTGCGCGATCGCGAAGGCACCTCGCAACTCGTCTTCCGCGGCGAGAGCTTCCCTGGGCCCCATGCCCGCGCCGAAGACCTGCGCTCCGAATACGTCATCGGCGTCACTGGACTCATCGAGAAGCGCTCCGCCGACACCATCAACCCCAACCTGCCCACCGGCGAAGTGGAAGTAGTAGTCGACAAGATCTGGATTTTCAACGAGTCGAAGACCCCGCCCTTCCCCATGGAAGACACCGGAGACGTCAGCGAGGAAACGCGTCTCAAACATCGCTACCTTGACCTGCGCCGTCCCCGCATGCAGCGCAACATGATCCTACGATCAAAGATGTCCTTCGCGGTGCGCGAATACCTCTACGGCCAAGGCTTCTTGGAGCTCGAGACTCCGTTTCTCACCAAAAGTACCCCGGAAGGGTCGCGCGACTTCCTGGTGCCTTCGCGCATCAACCCCGGCACCTTCTATGCCCTGCCCCAGTCGCCGCAGATCTTTAAACAGCTCTTTATGGTCGCCGGCTACGACAAGTACTTTCAAATTGTCCGCTGCCTGCGCGACGAGGACCTGCGCGCTGACCGTCAGCCTGAATTCACCCAAATAGACCTCGAAATGGCCTTTCCGCAGCAGGAGCAGATCTTCGCCGCCGCCGAACCGCTGGTGCAAAAGATGTGTGCTGTGGCCGACTTCGACGTCCAGATCCCCTTCCCCCGGCTCACCTATGCCGAGGCCATGAATCGCTATGGCTCCGACAAGCCCGATACGCGCGTGCCACAGCTCTACCGCGTGGAAGACTGCTTCGCCGGCACTGATCTGCCCATCGGCACTTTGCCCTGTGTGGCCATCGTGCTGCCCGGCACCGGGGCGCCCAGCCGCAAGGAACGCGACGAGATGAAGGCCTTCGGCAACGAGCGCGGCCTGCGCGTGTTCGACGATGCCAAGCGCCTCGACCGTGACTACGCGGAGGCTATGGGCAAAGTCCGCGCCCGGTGCGGCGCCGGCGACAATGACTTACTCGTCTTAGCCGGTTGGGCCGCCCCCGAAGCCAAAGGCGCGCGCCCCGAAGAGAGCGTGCTTAAAGGCTGCGGCGCGCTCCGCATGTTCGCCGCCCAGATGTTCAACGACCGCCATAAGCTGCTCGACCCCAAGAATCTGCAATGGCTCTGGGTCACCGACTTCCCTATGTTCGAGTGGAATGATGAAGACGAGCGCTGGGTGGCCGCCCATCACCCCTTCTGCACCGTGCCGGACTCCGACATGGACAAGCTCGAAAGCGACCCGGCCAACTGCCGCGCTCTCTCCTACGACTTGGTGATGAACGGCAACGAACTCGCCAGCGGCAGCATCCGCATCCACCGTCGCGACATCCAAGCGAAGGTCTTCAAAGCCTTGGGTCTGTCTGATGAGGAGGCCCGTTCGAAGTTCGGCTTCCTGCTCGACGCCCTCGAGTACGGCGCTCCGCCCCATGGCGGCATGGCCTTAGGGCTCGATCGCATCGTGATGCTGCTGGTGGGCGAAAGCTCCATCCGCGACGTCATCCCGTTCCCCAAAACCACCAAGGGCACCGACCTCATGTGCGAAGCCCCTTCCATCGTCGCCGAGAAGCAACTCCGCGAACTCGGCATCGCGCTGCGCAAGCCGCACTAGTGCTTTGAGCGCCTACACTCGCCTGACTAACCCACAGCGTAACTTTGGGAATTCCA
Organism: Bryobacteraceae bacterium; assembly: GCA_043776185.1. Classification (GTDB taxonomy): domain Bacteria; phylum Acidobacteriota; class Terriglobia; order Bryobacterales; family Bryobacteraceae; genus JALHNI01. The sequence continues at coordinate 2,194 of JAYVRS010001106.1, forward strand.
ATTCCCCATCGAGCAACTCCGCTGACATACACTCGCTTAACTAGCCCACAGCGTAAGCTGTGGGACGCATTCTAAGGCCGTTCGTGCCCCACGGCTGACGCCGTGGGCTAGTAAGCGGCCTAGGAGAGAAGTTGGAAACGACGCGGTCGGAGTACTAACGGCTCTGCCCCCTCCGAGAAGGCAGAGCCGCAAGGTGCGATCAGGGCTTGGTCTTATCTTTGACCTTTTGCGCGCCTTCTTGCACCTTTTCGGCTGCCTTATCCACCATTTTGTCAGCCGCCCGGCCCGTGGCCTTGGCGGCGTCTTTCAGGTCGTGGCCGGCATCCTTAATGTCGTCCTTCGCGCTCTTCTCGCAACCCACGGCAAGGGCCAGGGCCAGCGCAAGCACGAAAATAGGAAATCGATTCTTCATGAAGCACCACAAAGCACGTGGAGGGCCACTTGCTTTTTGCATCGAATCGTCCGAACAGTCGGCAAAACTTGCCGGGGAAGCCGAAACATTCAGCAACTTTTACGTTTTCCCATGCGCTTCGACTGCCGGATTAGGCTGACAGACAGTTTGGCAAAAAACGTGCTTATCTAGCTCACGAAGGAGAGCCGAAATGAAGTACATGTTTGCATGGGTGATGGGCGTGCCTGGCGTCCTGATTTTGTTGTGGTTTCTGATGAATCACTGTTAGTACTCAGTCAATTCGCGCCAGTCCATGTTCTGCGCCACGACGAAGAGCGTTTGTCCCTTTACCGGGCGGGCGCTCAAGTGCATCATCATGATGAAACCGGCTCGCGGCGCAAGGA
>JAYVRS010001107.1:0-2985 GCA_043776185.1 Bryobacteraceae bacterium
CCCGAGCCCACCTTGACGTCGAGCACGATCGCGTCTAGGCCCACCGCGATCTTCTTCGACATGATCGAACTGGCAATCAGCGGAATGCTTTCCACCGTGGCCGTCGCATCGCGCAAAGAATACAACTTGCCGTCCGCCGGCGTGATCTCCGGGGTCTGACCAATAAACGCCAAGCCGGTTTCCCGCAACTGCGCTTTGAATTCCTCAATCGTCAGGCTGGTGCGGAAACCGGGAATCGATTCCAGCTTGTCCAGCGTGCCACCGGTATGCCCCAGGGCACGGCCCGAGATCATCGGCACAATCACGCCGGCCGCCGCGGCCAGCGGAGCCGCAATCAGACTCGTCTTGTCACCCACGCCGCCGGTTGAGTGCTTGTCCACCTTCGGGCCAGGGATGTCCGAAAGGTCGACGGTGACGCCGCTGGCGATCATTGCGTCAGTTAGCGCGCTCACTTCGCGGTCCGTCATGCCGGAATGGAACACCGCCATGAGGAACGCCGAAACCTGGTAGTCGGGGATGCTGCCGCCCGTGTAGCCCTCGATCAGGTGGCGGATTTCCTCCGCCGCCAGCTCTTCGCCATCGCGCTTCCGTTGAATAAGGTCCACTGTACGCATGTTAAAGTTAAGGGTATCATTCCGCCCCAGCGTTTGTAAAGCCTTCAAAATCAAGGATATTTTGCGTTCTTGCCTTATCGGGCGGTCTCTGCTATGCTAGCGATGGAATGACTCGTTCTGAAGCGCTCGACCGGTTCCAGTCACCCGATTTGCTCGCCCTTGGTGCTGAAGCCAACGAAGTCCGCCAGCGATTCCACCCAGAGCGCGTCGTCAGCTACCAGATCGACCGCAACATCAACTACACCAACTTTTGCACGGAGTACTGTAGCTTCTGCAACTTCTACCGTCCTCCGCGAAGCGCCGAAGGTTACGTCCTTTCGCATGAGGTTATTTTCCAGAAAATTCGTGAGACCCTCGCGCTGGGCGGCACCGGCATCCTCATGCAAGGCGGCCTGCACCCTGATTTGAAGATCGAGTGGTACGAAGACCTCTTGCGGGCCATTAGGACGGAGTTTGGCGATCAGATTTGGCTCCATTGTTTTTCTGCTCCGGAAATCACGAACATCGCCCAGGTCAGCAATCTGACGCTGAGGGACACGATGCTCCGACTGCGAGATGCCGGCCTTCAGAGCGTGCCCGGGGGCGGGGCTGAAATTCTCGACAACGACGTCCGGCACCGTATCAGCCGCCTGAAATGCTCCGTTGATGAATGGGTGGACGTCCACCGAACCGCCCACCAAATTGGCCTTCAAACCACCGCCACCATGATGTTTGGCTGTGGCGAGACTCTTGAGCAGCGCCTCAACCATTTTGACGTCGTCCGCCGCCTTCAGGAAGAAACCGGGGGCTTCACCGCCTTCATCGCTTGGCCTTTCCAGCGCGACGACACCTCGCTCGGCCGTTTCATCAAGCAGGAAGCCACCGCCGTCGATTATTTGAAGACCCTCGCCATTTCCCGTCTCTACCTCGACAATATCCCTCACATTCAATCGAGTTGGCTCACCGTGGGCCACAAATTATGCCAGTTAGGATTGAGCTTTGGCGCCAATGACGTCGGCAGTATTATGATTGAAGAGAACGTGGTTTCTCAGGCTGGCGCTCACTACCAATCCACCACGGAGCAGTTGCGAAGCCTGATTCGCGGGGCCGGCTACATTCCGAAGCAACGCGATACCCTCTACCGTACGTATTATCTTCAGTAAGCAAAAACAACCTATGACTCGATTTACCACCCTCATCGCACTACTATCGCTTTCGCTGGTCTGGGGCCAACAAGGTTGGCAGGGCGAAGTGAAAAAGCTTTACCCGGTTAATGTTCCGGCGTTTCAAGGGGCCGTACCCGTCTTTGGTTTAGCCGCGAAAACGGCCACGCAGCCTGAGATCGAATTGTACTCGTTGTCGCTTAAGCTCACCGACCTCAAGACTTCGGCCGGTTTCTACCGGGATAGCCTGGAAAAGCAGGGGTTCAAGTCTGTCAAGTCGACGTCCGGACCCACCATCGAGAAAATTCAGATGTCGAACGCGAGCCGCAAGTTGATGGCCGTGGTCGTCGCCTCAAAACAGGATGCCAAGACGATGCTGCTGGGGATCACTGTGATGCCCGAAGGCACCATCAAATAGACCTAATCTTGGGATCCGCCATTGACCGGTGCCGGCACTCCCCGGCTCGATCCTTTGAAATTGAAGAGGTCCAGGAGCCCCTTTTTCTTCTGTGCTGCGGGCGCAGCGGGGCCGGGGCCCGCTTGCTTGCGATCCATCATGGTCTCCGCCAGAGTGTGGAAGTGGCGGCCCAACTCCGAATTCGCCTCCACCTGCCTGCCGGCCGTCAAGGCCGTGTGAACGCCGTGATAGTCGTTCGGAAACGTCATCGCCACCGGCATTCCCAGCAGGTTCTCAATTTGTTCCGTCGAGATCACCTGGTTGCGCTTGGTGCATCGATTCAGCAGGACGCTTACCCGGTCTCCCAGGTCGATGTTCTTTAGGAAAAGGTACTTCTCGCGAGCTAGGTGCAAGGACGGAATCTCCGGCGTGCAGACCAGGAAGATCTTCTTCGACTCCAGCATGATCTCCAAGGAGAACTTTTCCATGTTGCCCGATAAATCGACGCAAATCGAGCGGTAGTTGCGGCGCGCGAAGTCCAGCAGGTGGCGCACGTGCGTACCTTCCAGCCGGAACGACGGATTGATGCGGCCGGCATGTAAGACGTCCAGATTGCCGATGGTCGTCACCAGTTGCGGCCATAAGTTCTCATCCATCGCCAGCGAATGCTCCGCAGCATCGACGATCGAATATTCGTTGTCCAATTTCAACATGAAGCGGATCATGCCGCAGTTCAAATCGAGATCCGTCAGCAAGACCCGAGTATCGTTCAACCTCGACATGGCCATCGCGGCGTTCACCGCAATGGTCGACGTACCCGAACCCGCTTTCG
>JAYVRS010001108.1:0-2982 GCA_043776185.1 Bryobacteraceae bacterium
ACTCCACCATCGAGCAGTTCGTTCACGACTTCGGCCATCGCGCCGTCTATGAGGTCGATCTGCTCAACCCGCGCTGGGCCGAGGATCCGTCGTGGATCGCGGAGCAAGTGCAGCTCTTAAGGGAGAACCCGCCCACGCAGGATCCGCGCGAGCGTTCGGCGGAAATTCGGCACAACGCGGAGCAGGAACTGAAGCGCCGTTTCGGCTGGCGAACCCCCGTGCTGATGTGGCTCGTTAAAAAGCTGCGGGCCTCAATGGCGGTGCGCGAGAGTGCCAAGTCGGCCCTGGTTTGTGTGTTGCTTCCCTTGCGGGCGATTGCGCTCGAGATCGGTAGCCGGTTAGTGGCGGCCGGGCACCTGGACCAGCCCGAACAAGCCTTCCACCTTGCGCTCGCTGACCTCTCCTGCTGGCTGCGCGGCGATTGGGACGGCGCAGGCGCACGGCACTTAGCCACGGACCGTGCCACGCGCCGCGAGCATTGGCTGGCCGAAAAGGCACCCGATCTGATAACCGAGGAGCCCAATGGCCGGGTCGTCGTCTCGTCGCCGCCTCTGCAAAGCGGAAACCACTTCCAGGGCATTGCCATCTCGCCCGGCGTCGCCACTGGCATCGCCCGCATCGTCCACACGCCTTCCCAGGCCGCCCACCTCGCCCCCGGCGACATCCTCGTCGCCCCCTCCACCGATCCCGGCTGGACCCCCCTCTTCCTCCGAGCCTCCGCCATCGTCATGGAGACCGGCGGCTTCCTGAGCCACGGCGCCATCGTCGCCCGCGAATATGGCTTACCGGCCGTAGCCAATGTGCCCGGAATCCTGAGTGCGCTAAGAGAAGGCGAACGCATCACGGTAAACGGGTCAGCCGGGCGAGTTATCCGGAATTTGGCCCCGATCTAATGCCCGTTCACGACAATTCGCGCGAACGCTAACTGCCCTCAATTCCATCGCTTACCGTGATTCCGCCATCATCCCCCACCCCCCAGCCGACAACCTGCATGCGAAGATAGAGCTAGGCAAAGTTAGCCGCCAGAGCGGTCCCCATTGTCATCCGCTATGCATGATCCAATAGAATCAACATCTTGCGGGTTCGTTTCGTCACGCTTCCTCGCCCCAGCTCGAAACTATTAATTTTCTAGTTGAGACGAAGATCCATGGAGTCAACAGGCCTTACTTTCAAACGCTACGAGCCTCCGGCTTCAAAGCGCGAATTTTCACGGCGTCGACTAGCGAGCCCACTTAGCGGTGAAACACGCGGGTCTTGATGTCCGGCCAGAACTCGCGGAATAGGTTTGTCGAGGTCTTGATGCCGAGCCCCAGCGAGCCATAGGTCATGATCTTGGTGAAGCTGCGTTGCTCCGGAGGGTTCCAGGAAGTGGCGATCGCCCAGGATCCATAAACGTTGGCCAGCCGCGCCACGGCAACCGAGTGGTGAGTGCCGTCGGCGGATCTCACCCACACCCCGCTAATCAGCGAGTGTCGGATTCGCTTGCCGATGCGGGCATCGGGCATGCGAAAGTAACGAGGATCCTCGCGGTGAAAGGCCGAGATGCCGAATTCAATCAACTCGCCCACCGCAAACTGGCCATACTGCGAGCCCACGCGTTTGCCAAAGCCGCCGATGCCCCGTCCCCACTGTTTGGGGAAATTACGAGCTTCGTCAAAGCCGGCGCCCGGAAAGGTCTCAAAGAGGGCTTGGGTGGAAACGAGGCGCTTCAAAAAGACGCGGCGCCGCACCGTCCAGGAGGGATCGGGGACGCCGGAAGCCACCTTGGCCACCGGGGCCGGGATAGAAGCAACCTCGTCATCGGAAGCAGTCTGCGCCCACGCGATCGCGCCGCACAAACACCCGCCCAGCACCAGCCGGCAAAAAATTAAGGCGAGAGAAACCATCTCTATAAAGACTAGCGCTTTCTCAGTATCGAAAGTTACTTTCAGGAGTAACTCTGTTAGCCTCAATGAAGTGAGAAATGCCATTGTCGCGGTGCTGCTGAGCGTAGCTGCGGGCTGCGCCCACGCCGAATCGCTGACGCTTTCCGCCGCTTTGCGTGAGGCGCTCGCCACCCATCCGAGGCTCGAAATCTCCAGTGCTCGCATCGATTCAGCGGAGGGCCAGATACGGCAAAGCGCGACGCGCCCCAATCCACTGTTCGTTTATCAGAGTGAGGATCTGCGCGCCTGGCAATCGCCGGCCTATCGCTACTGGCAGGACTCTGACCATTTCTTCTACCTGCAGCAGACCTTCGAAACCGCCTCCAAACGCGCCCGCCGCCAGGACGTCGCCCGCACAGTAAAGGACCGCACGGAGCTGGAGCGGGAGATGACCGCTTGGCAGATCGCCGCGCAGGTCCGCACCGCCTATTGGGACGCCGCGGCCACCGCCCGCATCGCGAAGCTCTATCGCCAAGTGGGCGAGAACTACCGCGAGACGGTGGCTTATCACGAGACTCGCTTCCGCGAAGGGGCCATTGCCGAAGGCGACTTGATCCGCGTCCAACTGGAAGCTTCGCGCCTGGCGCTAGCGGCCAATAGTGCCGTGCTCGATGCCGAACAGGCCCGCATTCGCTTGCAACGCGAGATAGGCCGACGCGCGTTTACAAACCTTGAGCTCACCGACGTATTGGAAGGCCCGCGGGAGGCGGGGTTGGCGAGCGTGGAAGAGGCCTTCAGGCAACGTCCCGAAATGAAGCTGGCCCTCAAGATCGGTGAACTCGCCGGCGTCCAAACGCGCTTGCAGCAGTCGCTGGCTACTCCCAATGTGGAAGGCGTCTTCGGGTACAAACGGTCCAGTGGTTTCGACACGCTCATCGTCGGCGTGCAAGTGCCACTGCCCGTCTTCAATCGCAATGCGGGTAACATCGAAAGCTCGGTGGCGGAGCAGCGCGTCGCCACCAGCGCCATCCGCGCCACCGAAGCGCTCATCGCCGCCGAGTACGAGGCCGTGCGGCGCGAGCTAACTCTGCGCGAAAGCCAGCTGAACCAATCGGTA
>JAYVRS010001109.1:0-2980 GCA_043776185.1 Bryobacteraceae bacterium
GCGCGGGCGCGGCTTTGAATACCAGATCGCCGATGGGACGTCTGCCCGGAAAGCGCTGGAAGGGGCGGGAGGTCTCTATGAATTCCAGGCTCCTTCGCAGTTCAAGGCGCGGTCGGTCGGAGAGTTTAACGAGGCTCGGATTGTGCGCCGGGGGGCTGCCATTGAGCATTGGCTGAACGGCGTGCGGGTCGTCGAAACTCGCTTGGATACTCCCGAGATAATGGAACGGATGAGGAGCCGGAAAGTGCCGACGGACCTTCCCCGGCGCACGCCGATCGTGCTGCAGAATCATGGCTCCGAGGCTTGGTTCAGACGAGTCAAGATCCGTTCTTTGTGACAGGCGATCCGCGACTTTGCTGGCTCGCCCGACCAAGGTCGGTTTTCCCTTCGTTATCCCCTACGTATATAGTGTGAAGGTGGAATTAACCCGTCGTCAGTTTGTTTTGGCCACCGGTGCCTTGGCCGCACAGCGCCCGTTGCCGAAGCGCCCGAATATTCTCCTGATCGTGGCTGACGACCAGGGTTGGGGCGACCTGAGCGTGCATGGCAATACCAATCTGGCCACTCCGCGGATTGACTCGTTGGCGCGCGATGGGGCGCTCTTTGATCGATTTTATGCCTGCCCGGTCTGCGCACCGATGCGTGCTGAGTTTCTAACGGGCCGTTACCATGCCCGAGGTGGCGTGCGCGGGGTTAGCACGGGTGCCGAGCGTTTGAACCTCGGTGAGATGACGATTGCCGAGGTCTTCAAAAAGGCCGGCTACGCCACGGGAATCTTTGGCAAGTGGCACAACGGTAGCCAGCCGCCTTACCATCCGAATTATCGCGGGTTTCAGGAGTTCTACGGCTTCACTTCCGGGCATTGGGGACAGTATTTCACCCCGGAGCTTGACCATAACGGAAAGATGGTGCGTGGCCAGGGTTACATCATTGATGATCTGACGAACCACGCCATCGACTTCATTGGGCAGCACCGCGAGAAGCCTTTCTTCTGCTATGTGCCATTCAATAGTCCGCATTCGCCGATGCAGGTTCCGGATCGTTTCTACCAGAAGTTTCAGGACGCGGAGTTGAAGCTTCGCGCCGCCGATGCTTCGCAGGAAGACGTCGTCTTCACGCGCGCCGCGCTGGCCATGTGCGAGAACATCGATTGGAACGTGGGCCGGCTGCTGGATAAGCTGAATGAATGGATGTTGGCCGATGACACTATCGTTATTTATGTAAGTGACAATGGGCCGAATAGCTGGCGATGGAATGACGGTATGAAGGGGCGCAAGGGTTCCACGGATGAGGGCGGCGTGCGCGTTCCTTGTCTGATGCGCTGGCCTGGGCATATTTCGGCGGGAGTGAAGGTTCCACAGATCGCGGGGGCTATTGACTTACTGCCGACACTAAGTGACTTGGCGGGAGTAACGCTGACGGCGCCGAAGCCATTAGACGGCAAGAGTCTAAAGCCTTTAGTAACAACGAAGGGCACAGTTTGGCCAGATCGGATGATTTTCACTCAGCAGAATAAGCGGGTTAGTGTGCGCACTCAGCAATATCGTCTGGATGGCGATGGTGCGCTGTTCGATATGGTCGCCGACCCCAGGCAGACCCGAAACATCGCGCCGACGGAACCTGCTGAGGCGGCACGGTTGGTGGCGGCGGTGGCGGAGTTCAAGCGGCAGGTGTTCCCGCTGGTGGGTCCGGATGACCGGCCGTTTCCCGTCGGCCATGGGCCCACGACGTGGCTACCCGCCCGCGACGGCGTTGGGCATGGTGGCGTGCAACGGAGCGCCCAGGCTCCCAACTGCTCGTTCTTCACGCATTGGACCCAGCCTGAGGATTCGATGACTTGGGATGTGGAGGTATGGAAGGCGGGCAGTTATGTGGCGGATCTCTATTACACCTGTCCGGCGGCCGATGTCGGCTCCACGGTGGAACTTACTCTTGGGGCGAGTAAGTTGGTGAGCAAGATCAAGGTCGCGCATGATCCACCGCTGGAGGGGGCGAAGGATGACCGGGCGAGCCGAGGGCAAGAGTCCTTGGTGAAGGCCTTCCGGCCACTTCGCTTGGGCTCGGTTCAGTTGGCGAAAGGCCGAGGGCTGTTGATTTTGCGGGCCACCGATATTCCCGGTAAGCAGGTGGCTGATGTGCGCTACGTTATTTTGACCAAGGCTTGAGGCGATCACGCGGCATCTCCCCAGTAGTGATCTGGGCAAGTGATCTGGGCCGGTGGGCGACGCGGGGAAAGTTTTGGTATAAACTCAGGGCATGCAAGCGAAACAGCTCTCTCGTCGCGCTTTTTCCACGGGAGTCATGACGACCGCCGTCGTGGCCCCTATGATCCTTGGCGCTGCCAACAAGTCCGGTTCGAAGAACCCCATTATGGGCTCTGGTGAGCACACCTACGAAGCGATTCACGATTGGGGCGAACTGCCCGCCAGTATCAAATACGGCAATTGCCACGGCGTGATGGAAGACGCGCAGGGTCGCATCTTCGTCCATCATACGGTGAATGCGGCGTCTGAGAGTAGCGACTCGATGGTGATCTACGATGCCAAAGGGAAGTTCGTCAAGAGTTGGGGCAAAGAGTTTAAAGGCGGAGCGCACGGGTTGCACATCCACAAGGAAGGCAACACCGAGTATCTGTATTTGTGCGATACCAAGCGCGGGCTGGTGGTGAAGACCGATCTCGACGGCCGCGAAGTGTGGAGCATCGGGTATCCGAAGGAAGCTAAGGGTTATGAGCAGCCCGGTGCCGACGGCAAGCCGATGAAGTATAGCCCCACCAATTTGACGGTTTCGCCGAATGGCGACGTTTACGTCGGTGATGGGTATGGGTCGAGTTGGGTGAACGTCTACAACAAAGACGGCAAGTATAAGATGAGCTTCGGCCCCAAGGGTAAGGGCAAGGGCGAATTGAATAGTCCGCATGGCATCATGTGCGATATGCGCGAAGGCGCAGCGAAGGCGACCATCATCGTTGCTGATCGCG
>JAYVRS010001110.1:0-2979 GCA_043776185.1 Bryobacteraceae bacterium
GCCAAACTCAGTTCACGAATTCTTGTTTCAAGGTCCATTCGACGTACGATTCTCGCATGGCGGCCTCGGTCGTGTCGGAAGGGTTCGGTGACAAGGGTGGTATAGCTTTTTCGAGTTTTGGGAACGAAATGGATTGACCCGGCGGCGCTCGCGGTTATCCATGGGTGCGGTTGGCCTCCCATTCCACCGGCAGCGAAACCAAAAAACGGCCCTGACGACGACACCTTCTGTGTCTTGTTGAATGCGCGTCTCAAACAGCGGCTGCGGGGTGGCCGATGGGTAGGCGGCCAGTTGGTGCGTCAAGGCGCATCCATCAACAGGAGCGACGTTTGACCGGCGCGCCTTCATCCAAGTGCCGGGGCGTATAGCAAGCGCGCTTCGAACTGGGTGCCCGACGGCCGGTCGCTGCTGCATTACGAACACGATCCGAAGACGACTCGCGAGTTATAGTTTCCTCCGGGCGCGCCTCTGCGCATCTGATTGACTGACCCCATTCCCCACTGCATAGACCGTTGGCGATCTCTTCAGTTCGGCCGGATGACGCTCCGTCTTGCCGCTCCGTGGGCGGGGTGCGAAGGAGACCATCGCGTTCATCCAAGGGTGGTTGACGAAGTGCCAGCCAAGGGTGGACACTTGGCATAGGATGACCATCGACGAGCGGCTGGAAAAACTAGTGGAACGGCACGAAGCTCTGGCGGGCACAGTGGAGATGCATGATCACGCTTTGAGCCGGCTGGAGTCTGCCGCCCAGCAGCAGCAGGAAATGTTCAAGCAGCAGCAGGAAATGCTCAGGCACCAGCAGGAAATGCTCAGGCACCAGCAGGAAATGCTCGCGGACCTGATGCGGGCGGTTGATAAGCTCGTCGTCCGTGTCCTCGACAACCACGAGGACCGGCTTCAGCGGCTGGAAGGCTCGCAGGCGTGATATTCCTCGTGTAAAGAACCCGCGAGGTACTTGCGCGATCTTGTGGGACACGTTCCCGCGCTACCGCTTCGCTGCGGCGAGCCAGTTTTCGATCACCGTGACGGGGCGGTTATCGTCCGATTTCACGGGCCGCGGCAGCAGGAAGCGCTTACCGTCTGCGGTGACGGCGTAGCGTTGGGTTGGGTCTGGAATGAGCGTCTCAAAAAGCTTCTGCGGCGTCGCGGACTGGAAGACTGGTCCGGCGGTCACCTCCGCCGCCAGCAGAGTCCCGCCCTCGGTCAGCCAGTAAAGGTCCTTTTCATCCCTCCGCCACTTGGGTCTGCCTCCCCCGTCCTTCGAGACCTGCCACTTGGCCCCCGTTGCCGGATACGGCTGGACATAGACTTCGTACCTTCCGGACTCATCGGACTGATAGGCGATCCATTTCCCGTCCGGCGAAAATGCCCCTTCTTGCTCATTGAACTCCGTGCGCAGGAACACGACCGGCTTCCGCTCGCCGTCCATCGGCAACACCCAAAGATCCAATTTCGTCTTCGGATCTATTTCGACATACAGCAGCGAACGCCCATCGGCGGACCAACTGGAAGCGGCCGTGGTGTTCCCCGTTTTCAGCAGCAGTTCCTCCTGGCCCGCACCATTGGCACCCTTCGTGTACAGATCGTATGCCCCCGCTCGATTGGACGTGAACACGATCCGGCTCCCATCTGGAGACCAGACGGGCATGAGGTCCCCAGCCGGGTGAAACGTGAAGCGCGTCTCCAGGCCGCGCGCTAGACCCCGCACCCAGAGATCCAAGTTCGTGCCGTTTACATTGGCAAGCGCCACTTGCTTTTCATCAGGCGAAAGCGCTGGTCGCGCGAAGCCGCCCCCGACCGGCTCCCCAACAGTTTCGAGTACCGCCCCAGCGCGGTCCATCCACGTCAACTGGACCGTCGCCCCTCCACCCGAGGCATAGGTCAGCAGCCCGGTGCCGGCTACCGAATATTGGCCTACCTTCTCTGCAACCGGGAAGGCCTCGTCCGTTAAGGTACCCCGTTTCGCATCCAGTCGCTGCGCCAGCAGCGTCCCTTGCCGCACGAACAACAGGTAACCCTCCCCCGCCGGACCCATGGCGTAGCCGGAGCGAGTACCCCTTCCCACCAGGCGCGTCCGCTCTGCCGTGTTCAGCGCCCCGAGGTAGATCCCCGCGGTGCTCGGGTCAGTCCCGCTGATGCTATACAGGTAATGGCGGCCTCCGGGTAGGAAGACCGGCCAATCGAGAGTCCCTTCGCCTCGGGTCCGGTCCAACGTCCTAACGGCTACCTGAGTTCCCCCCTGGGCCTGTACGCGGTTCAGCCCGGAAGCGGACTGGCTGAACAGGATGACGCCTTCGGCACTCCAGGTTGCTCCGCGAGGATTCACTACGTCACAAAGGGCCTGTACCGGTCCGCCGGTTGCCTGAACCTTATTGAGTTTCCCCATATCGAAGAAACCAATCCAGCGGCTATCGGGCGACCAGAACAATAGCCCAGCCCCCTCAGTGCCGGCCAGCGGCTGCGCCGTTGCGGCGTCGAGCGGCCGCACCCAGAGTTGCCGCTTGCCTTCGGATATCGCGGTGAAGGCCAGTAGCTTGCCGTCCGGCGAGAGCGCTATCTCCTGGAAGGCGGCCTTTTCGGGGGGAAGGATCGACAGAACCCGCACCGGCAACTCGGGCGCGGATTGGCGTAAGTAGGCGAACGATGCCGCCAGCAGGGCCAGGCCGGTCGCGGCGGCGATTCCCCACGGCCAGTAGTTCGATGTCGCAGCCACCGCGGGCTGCGTCGCGTAGTGGTCGATGATGTAGCGGGCTTCGGCGATGTGTGAGAGACGGTTCTTGAGATTACGATCCAAGCAGCGGCGGATGAGTTCGCGCAAGGGGCCTGCGGGGATCTTGGTGAAGTCGATGTCGGCCGTGAGGACGTGGGCCAGAGTGTGCGAAACAGTCTCACCATCGAACAATCGCTGGCCGGTGAGCAGTTCATAAACGACGACGCCGAAGCTCCAAATATCGGCCCGCCGGTCGACGGGCTTGCCGG
>JAYVRS010001111.1:0-2976 GCA_043776185.1 Bryobacteraceae bacterium
GCCACCCAACGCCGCTCACGGTAGGAGAGGCCCGGCGCAATAGTGGAGGTGGTGTCGGACACCAGCGGCGTCACCTGAAGGTTGAAGCTAGCGTTGCCGCCTTCGATTTTGAGCACGCCCGGCACCACCGCCAGGACGTTGGTTACCACGCGACCGTCGGCGTCGGTGGTGCCGATGGGCTGCCCGAAGGCTCGCCGCTCGAGGAATTCGCACGAGACGAAGCCACCGCCGCCGTGCGACACCGTAACCTCGCACCAGCCGTCGCCCGTTTCGCCCTTAATGAGCACGCGATCAGTGCGGTAGAGCGTGCCCCGAACGGTACCGCCGGGAGACTCGCGCAGATTGAGCGTGGCGGCGGTGACGGTGCCGGTCTCGAGCCCTGGACCCGTGATGCGGAGGGTGACGCCGGACAACGGCTTGGCGCCGTCGGCCAGGCGCAGAAAGACCGGGTCACCCACCATCACGCTGGAGGGGCCGGTGAGAGTTTGGGCCGCGAGCGGAAAGGCCAGGGCCACCACCATCAGCAATCGGTTCATCTCCTCAATTGGAACACTATGGACTCACTAAAGTTCCGCTGGCTGCCTAGCGGCCCGAGGCAGTCTGGCGGCGATAGTATCCCAGCGCTCGGGCAAACCCCTCTTTAAAACGGACTTGGGGGACCCAACCCAACTCCATCTGAATGCGCGACCAATCGGTGCGGTAGCTGCCGATGTCGATCGACGCTCGCTCCTCCGGAAAGGGTCGCAGCGTGGGCTCCGGTTGTCCACCGGCCCAGCAAGCGATCTTCGTGATCTCGAGTAAGGACAACGCCTCCGGCCCGCCAATGTTGTAAGTGCGCGAAGGCAGGGGCCGGGTGGACCCTACCAAGAGAAAAGCTTCGACGGCGTCATCGACAAATAAAGGGTCGCGCAACTGTTGCCCATCGCCAAAGACCTCGAGCGGATTTCCCATTTCCAGCTTGCGCAGGTAAGTGCTTAGAAAGCCCTGCCCCGGCACGGTGAGCGACATGCGCGGACCGTAAATATTGGTAAGAGTCAGGACGCACGCATCCAGTAAACCCATGCGGCTCAGCATCAAATGATACATGGTGGCTGCGTACTTATGGACGCCATTAAAGTCCACCGGATTGATCGGATGATCCTCGTTGACGGGTAGATACTCGGGTACACCGTACACTTGGCGGGTGCCGGCGAAAACCACGCGGACACCGGGGTTCCAGTCCGCACAGGCTTGCAGAAAGCGCAGTTGCGACGTGGTATTGAGCTGTAAGTCGCGCTCGGGATTCAGCATGCTGTGAATGTGGCTAATCTCACCGGCTAAATTAAAGATGACATCGGCTTCGCGGATGGCGCCCTCAAAGACGGCTGGCTGGGCGATGTCGACGCCCAGAATCCGCACGCGGTCCAGCACATCGCTGAGGTTACGCACGTCGCCGCCGCAGCCGGGCACGCAAGGGTCAATCACGGTGACGCGCGCGCCCTCGCGGACGAGCCGCAACGTGAGGTTACTGCCGATGAAGCCCGACCCGCCGGTCACCACTACTTGCTTACCCTGATACGACATTAGGCCCCTCCGTTCGAGTAAAACTGGCAAATGCGCTCCGCCACTTCGAGTGCGCCGCTCTCTGGCATATAGGGCCAGACGGGCAGCGACACGATTTCTTTGCAGGCCTTCTCCGCGTGCGGCAAGGTACCCCGTTTCTGGCCCGCGCTGGCGAAAGCGGGGTGTAAGTGCAGCGGCACCGGATAGTGTACGCCGGTACCGATGCCATGCTTCCCCAGATACTCGCGCAGCTTGTCTCTCTTTTTTGCGCCAATTACATAGAGATGGTTGACGGAGCAGGCGTGTCGCTTCAACAAGCGCACGCCAGGACAGCCAGTTAGCGCTTCGTCATAGAGTGCGGCGATCTTGCGCCGGTGTAAGTTCCACTCGACTAAGTGCGGCAAAAACGCCCGCAAGTAGCAGCACTGCATTTCGTCGAGGCGCGAGTTGATACCGGCCTCATAGCTCACTTGCCCACCTTTGCGACCGCCGTCGCGCAGCAGACGCAATCGCTGACTTACGGCGGCTCGATTGGTAACAATGGCACCGCCGTCGCCCAACGCGCCCAGGTTCTTGGTGGGATAGAAGCTGTAAGCAACGTAGTCAGAGAAAGCCGTGAGGGGCCAGCCGTCGAAGCGTGCGCCGTGCGCTTGGCAAGCGTCCTGAATTACCACGGGACCCAGCTTACTAATCCGGTCGATCCGGCAAGGTTGCCCATACAAATGCACGGGCACCAGCGCCGCCGTGCGTTTCGTAATGCGGTTTCCCAGGTCGTCGGCGTCAACTAACAGAGTCTCGGGGTCGACGTCGGCGAACTTGATCTTCGCGCCCGCGCTGACGATGGCGATCCCCGTGAAAGGTGCCGACAGGGCGGTGGTCAGCGTTTCGCCGGTAACGCGCGCCGCTCGCAAACAGAGGCTGATCGCATCGGTACCATTCGCCACGCCCACGGCGAACTTTGCCTCCAGCGACGCCGCATACTCTTGCTCAAACGCGGCCAAACCCGCCCCGAGGATGAACTGGCCACGCGTAAACATGGCATCCAACTGGGCTTGCCATGCGGGACGCGTGGCCTCAATTACCGGCTTCAAATTCACCACGGGGAGGTGCATCAGCGTCCCCTCACCACAGTGCGGATCCACAACCGGATTAGTTGCATCAACGTGCTCAGCAAACTCTTCAGCCGGAAGAACTGCGACTTACCATGCAACCGCGGATAATGGTGCACACCGACCTCGGCCACGCCGCAGCCCGTCAGTTCCAGCTTCTTCACTAACTCCACGCAGATGGTGCCGCTGGTGGACCGTAGATGAATCTGCTGTACTAAGTCACGCCGCATCAGCCGGAAATCGCAGTCAATGTCACGAATCTTGATGCCGAAGATGAGGCGCGCAAAATTATTGTAAGTCTTGCCGATAAAAATGCGGTGCCAGG
>JAYVRS010001112.1:0-2975 GCA_043776185.1 Bryobacteraceae bacterium
CGGATGTAGAACGGGAAATCCCGTCGCGTCGCGCCGCCCGGCCGGTCCACCTCACCATTAAACACTTGCACCTGAATCTGGTTGGGTGCGTTGCGGAACAACGATCCCTGATTGTGCATCTGACGGTGGTGGAAGATACCGCCGCCGGCGCGGATCACGGTCTTAGCGCCCAGGCGGTAAGCCAGCCCCAGCCGCGGAGCGAACGCATTACTGTAAGTATCGGCGAAGCCTCGTGGAAGGCCATGAAACAAACGATCCACGTTGGGCAATGTGGAGCCATTGGCCCGCCCGCGCGCGGATTCGGGAAAGCCGTTGCCAGGCAGTACGACACCGTTGTACGGGTCGCCCGAGACAATGTAGCCGCCACGAGGATCGATGACGGCCCGCTTGGCGGGGTCGAAGTAACGAGTGTCGAAGTTGGCAATGTCGTTCCACTTGGCGTACCAGGGCTGATGCCGGGAATAGCGGATTCCCATTTCCACCGTCAGATTCTTCGAAGCGCGCCAAGTGTCTTGCACATAGGCCTCCACGGAATTACTGCGCAGCAGCGTGTAAGCGGCCGGGCCTTGTTCCGTGTAAACGTCGAAGTAACCCAACGCGGCATTCGCCACGGCCAGTCCAGATGTCAGCGGGTGACCGGTATCGAGGAAGCTGAATTCTCCGTTCTGCTGCGCGCCGCTCTGATCGTTGTTGTTTTGCTGGTCGTGAGACAGCCATCCACCGAACTTAATCGTATGCGCCGAACCCTTCACCCAGGTCATATTGCCGGCCCACATATACATGGGTCCGGAGGAGTTTACGGGGCGCGATGACCCATCGAGTGTGGCAAAGCCATTGATCAAGCCGCGCGGAATGCGTTCTTGAATGCGTTTCACGCCCGGCACGATAAAGGGAAAGTTCATACCGTACTGGCCGCGCAAGTAGCGCGGCTGTCCCTCATTGTCATAGATCCCGATGTATACGACGTCGTTGGCGGCAGTGAAGGTGAAGTCGGAGATGATTGTCGGCGACCAAGTGGTGGTGACGTTCAAGGCTCCGGTCATATTGGGCCGGTCCCACCGGGAATTGGACCGGTCCAAGCCACTAACGAACGGCGCGTCTTCGTAGTGGAGATAGTTATTTCCGGTGAAGTTCACCCGGTGTTTGCCGGCATAATAGTCTACGCGGAAAGTATCCTTGCGGCTTTGGCGTGGATTAGGCAGAGTCTTAATCCAATTATCGGTTCCCTGCAGGAAGCCTGGCGTTGGAGACGGGTATGCGTTCAGTACACCGGCCCCGTTGGCGCTCACGCGATTCCGCGGAATGATGTTCCCCGCAAAAGGAACATTGCCGGCCAGGGGATCGTTCACGAGGCGAGTACGCCGAAAGTACGAGTTGGCCGGATTCAGCAGCTCCGCAAAGTCACCCCGCCGCATCGCATCGCTGGGCACGGTTGCGGTTACAGTTTGCTCTCGACGCCAGATCAGCCACTCCTGCGACCCGAAGATGAACAGCTTGTCCTTATTCGTATTGAACTTTCCTGGCACGTAAACTGGCCCACCGATCGCATAACCGGGCTGGTTGAACCGGAAAGGCGCGGCACGCCGGTAGTCATCGCGGACGGGGCTTTGGTTACGCGTCCAGCTATTGGCATCCATGGCGGAGTTCCGGAAGAACCACCATCCCGTGCCGTGAAAGTCCTTTGTCCCGCTCTTGGTCACAAATCTCATTTGGCCATCCATCGCGCGCCCGTACTCAGCAGGATAAGTCGACGTCAGCAATTGCACCTCCTGAATCGTATCCACATTTAGCAAGCCCACTTGAGCCGATCCGGTAAAGTCTCCTCGCGTTCGCATCGCGTTGACGCCATCGATGGTGATGTTGTTGCCGTTCCGGCGCCCGCCATTAATGGAGAAGCTCTCATGTAAATTATTCGGGTTGAAGTTATTGAAGTTACCGCCCACGACTCCGGCCTTCAGCAGCGCTAAGTTTATGGGATTCCTGCCGTTGAGAGCCAGATCGGTGATCTGCCGAGCCTCCACCACCCGTCCGATCTGCGCCGTCTCCTGCGACAGTTGTACCCCGGTGGCTTCGACAGTTACCGATTCGCTAATTGCACCGAGCTCCAGGCTCACATCCACCGTACTCCGTGCCGCCACGTCGACCTTTACGCCCGTGCGGACAAACCGCTTAAAACCGGGCGCCTGCACACTTACGCTATAAAGCCCCACCGGGAGGTTGGTGAGCACGTAGGATCCGTTTTCGCCCGAATCCGCCGAGCGCGAAACGCCCTGGATACCGGTGGCCGTAACCTGCGCCCCACTTACTCCCGCCCGGCTGGCATCGAGCACCGTGCCCGCAATCTGCCCTTGGTCCTGTTGGCCCAAAGCTAGAACGGACATTGCAAGAAGCAAACCAGCGAGGCTCGTCGCTTGTTTCATTTGTGAGTACAGTTGCTGTAGCATAGCAGGATCCTTTCAAGGTCGGTTGGAGTAGCATATCAAAATCAACGCCTCAGATATACGGTGGAGCTCGACCCCACCGCATTTTGGGGGCGATTCTAAAGAGCCCAGTCGGTGCGAGCCCAGTCGGTGCGGTGCCAGGCATGATTTGGGGAGGGGCCAGTTGGTGCGAGGGGCCAGTTGGCGGGGCCAGTTGGGGCCAGTTGGTGCGGCCAGTTGCCAGTTGGCAGTTGGCAGTTGGTGCGGCAGTTGGTGCGGCAGTTGGTGCTGCGGCAGTTGGTGCCAGGCATGATTTGGGGAGGGGCAAAGCCTCAATCTGGAAGGGCAAGCAGGGGCGAGGCAGCCGCAAGGCCGTCAGGACCACCACAAAACTGAGCCACAGGGTTACAGAGCGCTACGGTGCAGGGTACTAGCTGGCTACGGGCAACAAGAGCACGGAAAATCGACCTATCCGGGCGGCGACCCAGCCCTCAACCTCACCACCGGCACCGACCAAGCCACCCGGTTATACGGCACCGGCCGCCGCCCCGCATT
>JAYVRS010001113.1:0-10050 GCA_043776185.1 Bryobacteraceae bacterium
ACTTCGTCGAGGTACGGATTTTGGGTGGCATCGTCACCGATGTCGGCGCCCGCCACGCGCGCGCATTTTCCGCGCAGAATCCGCATCTGCCGGCGTAGCGCGACCGGATCATCCCCATAGCAACCGCGGCCGCAACCAAAGTCGAGCACGTGCGAGGAGGGTTCGATTAAGGCATTGACCCGTAGATAAAAAGCTAGCGTTCCGTCGACGCCGGTAAAGCCGCCGTAAGACGTTTCTGGGTAATAAATCGTTTCGTATGTTGCGCTCACAGGGATCTATCGACTGTCTCGGATGGACTAATTAGCGCGATACATCCGATTGTCGTTGTTACATTGCTGTTACGGCTTGTGGCTATGAGCCTACCAGCGGCGGCCAGAGGCGATTAGTTCGCCGGCCGAATCGCCTTCGAGAGGATAGGCCAGATGATAACCTTGCGCGAATTCGCAGCCGAAGGCGCGCAGGCTTTCGAGCTGCTCGGCGGTCTCGACGCCCTCGGCGACCACGTTTAGTTTTAGATTGTGGGCCAGTTGCAGGATGGTTCGCACGATCTCGGTATTCTGCTCGTTGCCCGTCATGGCCATGACAAAGCTCTTATCGATCTTCAAACGGTCGACCGGGAAACGGCTCAGGTAGGAGAATGACGAATAGCCCGTTCCGAAATCGTCGAGATTCAGCTGGACCTTGATCTCCCGCAGTTCGCGGAAGACTTCGCTCGCCGTGGGATTCTTAACGAGGACGCTTTCGGTGAGCTCGATGCGGAGGAACTCTGGATTCAGGGTGGTTTCCTTCAAGATGGTCCGGATCTGCTGGGCCAGGTCAAGCTGCAAGAAGTGCTGACCCGAGAGATTGACGCTGACGTGCAACGGCAAGCGGTGCGGGTACATGGTTTGCCAGGTTCGCATTTGCAAACAGGACTCGCGCAATACCCAGCGATCAATATCGAGGATGAGACCGGTCTCTTCGGCAGCCGGCAGGAATTGCGCCGGCGCTAGCACTCCCCGCGTCGGGTGATGCCACCGGACGAGCGCCTCAAACCCCGCCAAACGGCCTTGTTGGTTGCCCATCCCGAGCGCGATCAAGGGCTGGTAGAGAATGCGGAACTCGCCGCGCTCGATCGCCCTCCGAAGGTCGGCTTCCAATTGCAACTTGGCGCGGGCCTCAGCATGCATGGACTTGTCGAAGGGGACGTGGCGGCCCCGGCCGCGCGCTTTGGCCTGGTAGAGCGCCGTGTCGGCGTCGCGCATCATGTCGTCCGGGCGTTCGTAACCCAGCGAACTGAAGGTGCTGCCGACACTCAGGCTCGAATAGAACTCCTGGCCCTGGTACTCAAACGGTGTCGACATCGCCTTTTGCAGTTTTTCGCAAAAGGCTTGGACGGCCCAAGCGCCGGACATCTGATCCAGCAGGATGGTGAATTCGTCGCCGCCGTAGCGAGCGAGCGTGTCCTTCTCATTCATGCAGGATTGCAGACGGCGTCCTACTTCGATGAGGAATTCGTCTCCCGCGAGGTGTCCGAGGCTGTCGTTCACGTATTTGAAGCGGTCCACGTCGACGAAAAGCACGGCGAAGTGCTTGGGATTCTTTCCGTGCCGAGCGCGGTCCACCAGGACCCCGAGCCGATCGACGAACAAAACGCGGTTCGGCAGGCCGGTGAGCGCGTCATGGAAGGCTTCGTGCAGCAGCTGATCTTCGACGGCCTTTTGCTCGCTGATGTCGCTTTGCGAGCCTACGAGTCGAACGGCGACCCCCTTGGCGTCCCGCACGGCCACGGCGCGAGCCAGCATCCAGACGTATTGCCCGTCCTGCCGCCGGATGCGGTACTCGCCTTCGAGTACGGAGATCTTGCCCTGAAGATGGCGCGCGATTTGGGCTTTCAGGTTCTGCACATCGTCGGGATGCACCAGCATGAACCATTCGTCGGGGAGGCCGATAATGTCGTTCTCACCGTAACCCAACATCGATTTCCAACGCGGCGAATAGTAGATCTCTTCTTTGCGCAGGTCCCAGTCGAAGATGCCATCGTTGGTGCTCTTGGCCGCCAGCGCATAACGCTCCTCGCTCGAGCGGAGTGCTTCGGCGGCCCGGTTGCGTTCGGTGACGTCGCGCTGAATGGCCACGTAACCGGTCAGTTCGCCTGACGAATCCTGAATCGCGGCGATGGACGCTTCCATGATCAGGATGGTGCCTTTCGGCTGGCGATACTGAATCTCGCCCTTCCAGGCCTGCTTCTGGATCAAATGCTGCCGGATTTGATCGCGCGGAGGATTCTGTTGCCAGCCGTTCAGAAGATCTTCGGTGCGTTGCCCGGCCACGGAGGCCGTGTCGAGCCCGAAGACGCGCCGCGCCGACGGATTCATGGAAACGATGCGGAATTCCAGGTCGAAGGTGGTCACCGCGTCGGTTACCGCATCAATCACTTGCGAGTGCAAGGTAGATGAAGTCTCGGGAGCCGCAGGGCCCGCACGTCCGGTGATGTCGCGAGCGTTCAAGACAAAGGTGGACACTTCGCTCGAACTATCCGATTTCCCCAGCAACGATGCGATGGCCTCGAGAGTTCGCCAACTGCCATCCTTATGGCGGAAGTCGAAGGTAGTGGGGCCGACTTCATCCGCCAGCGGACCGGCCAGAGTGTCTAGCGCGCGGGTACGATCGGCCGGCCTTAGATAGTCAACGCCCTTGCGCCCGACCAATTCGGTGGCCGTGAATCCCAGTGCTCGCTGGACGGCGGGATTCAGATACTGAATGGTGCTGTCAGCATCCACGATGGCCACGATGTCCTGGGTGCGGTCGATCAACGTGTGGAAATGCTCCGCTCGGCGCCGCAATTCGGCCTCGGCCCGTTTGCGATCGGTGATGTCGGCAAAGAAAGCGATCCAGCAGAACATCTCACCTTGGGCGTCGCGAATCGGCGCGGCCCACACGCTGACATCCAATTGCGTGCCGTCCTTGCGTTGGCGGCTCAGCTCCGCTTCGAGAATATTCTTGGCGTCTTCGGTCGCGCGCACGGCCTGAGGAGGCGGCAAGAAACCTCCCGGTAACAGCGGCACCGGCCGGCCGATCACTTCTTCTTCCTTCCAGCCAAACATTCGCTCGGCGGCCTGATTCCAAAACGTGACCGAACCATGGAGGTCGCAGCCCATGACGGCTAAGGGCGACGCTTCGATCAGCATTTCGAGCGCGTCGGCTGCTCCATTTTTCGCGACCGCCGGCGCTCCACCCTGAGAGGTGACCGGTTCCGGCGCAGCCAGCGGTGCCGGGGCCACGACCGGCGACTCCATCGGGAGCTCGACGGCGCGTTCGACTGGGGGTTCCACTGGGGACTCTTGCCCTGCCCTGGCGCGCAATGCCCTCAGCCTGGCTACGGTCTCCTCAACTGACAGGTCGACGGCCGAACGGGCGGGCGGCGTGACCACCAGGACCGGCACGTCCACGGACTTGGCGGCCGCCACAGGGAACGCCGAGGGGTCGCGAACTGGGGCTACTTCCGGCACGCGATCGGTGACCGGTACTGGCTCCACTGCTGTGGCCAACTCGGAAACGGTCTGGAGCATGAAGATCCAATAGCTGGGTTTGCCGAATTCGTCAATCACCGGCCGCATGGAGACCTGGGCCTCGAAGGGCGATCCGTCCTTCCGGTAGTAGGTGAGCTCGCCCTTATAGGGCATCCGCCGGACTTGCGCTTGCCGGATGTCGTCGAGCGCTCGTTTGTCGGTGGCCACGCCTTGGAGCAGGCGGGGAGTCTTGCCGATAATCTCGTGAGCCTCAAAGCCGGTGACGCGAACAAAGGCATCGTTCACATACGAGATGGGCGTCCCAGCGTCGAGGGCCGAGGATGGCTCGGCGACAAAGATGGGCTCGGTGACCCCGGCGATCGCCGCGACCCACGGAGAGCTCTCGGCGAGCCCCATCTTGCGGTTGGTGCGGGCGCCCAGCTTGAGCGAGAGCACGGACGCGGGAGGCGTTTCGGTAGAACCGGGACTCGCCGGACCCGTGGCCACCGGCTGTTTCACGGTACCCTCCAGTGCAGAGTCCCAACGGTTGGCCCAATCGCTCTGCAGCGCCTCTTCGCGATCCATCTGACGGAAGAGCAACGTCTGGTAGGCCACCAGCAGGCCGATGAGCGCAGAGATGAGAATGCCCCCCCAGAACACCATTCGCGGTACGACCGTTTTGGTGGATTCCACGACGGCCAGCGTCGGTGTCAGCCGGATCTTCCATTTGGCGCTCAGTACGCTAATCTCATCATCGAACGTAGGAATCTGGTTGTTGCGCAGGCGAGGCCCGCGTTGGTAGATGGGCGTGTAGCCGTCCATGAGGGCGAGTCCATATTCCTTCGGAATGGCCCGTTCAAACAGCGAATCGAGCGTGAGCTGAAGGTGAATGACGGCGACCAATAATTCCGTTGGTTGACCAATGTGGCGCACCGGAACATAGATCACGAAGACCTTGCCGCGGTCGACCACCTGAATGGGCTCGGAGACCTTCCACTCGTTCTCCGCCACGGCGTCACTCAACAAGAAACCCCGATTCGCGCGGATCATTTCATGAGCCTTTTCGATGGAGGAAACAAAGCGGGGAGGTGAGGAATACTTGAGATTGAAGCTGGCATCGGCGAATCCAATCGCGACGATTCCGGCATGTTCCAGCAAGAGGCGGTCCGCGGCGCGAGCAAAATCGGTGGCGGTGAGCGATGGCTCGCGGGAATAGCCTTGCGCCAACTTCTTCAACGATTCGATCTCGCCTTGAATGTCGAGGCGCACGCTTTCGTTCAGACGCGCGAAATCGGCGCCGATTTTATCGCGTAGGGTGTCCGATTCGCGCTCGCGGAGCAACGATTCGAGATAGAACGAGAGACCTACACCGATCAAAGCGACGATCAGCAGGATGAGCCGGACACCGATGGGACGTAAGCGCGCCATGTTTCTTTCCTGGACCTCATTTCCTTCGCTTCACAGGGCAATAGGGGCGTAAGGTCCCAGTACTTCTGTCGTAAGAAACTTGTTATCCCTTTAGGTTCTTCGAGGTTCACGGTCGTTTCTCAAGATGTTTTTGTTCCCGATGCCCCCATTCGGGGGTAGATTTGCCCTCTCTTGGGGGGAAATCTTCTGAGCCCTAGCCGTATGTCCTTGATAAATTGATTTGCACTGGCACAAAAATCTGGTACTCTCAGGGCAATGCCGTTCAATTTGAACTCCGTGCCTGCCGCTCAACTCAGCGGAGGGCTCCGCATGGGCTCACTGAGCCACTAACCCGACCGCATGTACCCACCCAGAAATTTCCCTCCTCGTCGCGTCCAGAAGATCAGAGAAAATGTGAATGAGGCTATCCGTGCGCCTCAGGTTCGCGCTGTTTTCCCTGATGGCAGTGTGGACGTGATGCCCACGCAAGCCGCCGTACGCCGTGCCCAAGAAATGGGTCTCGACTTGATTGTCATCGCACCGACGGCCGATCCGCCGGTAGCTAAGGCCATGGACTACGGCCAATGGCAATACGAGAAAAAGAAAAAGGACCACGAAGCGAAGAAGAAACAGCACGTGATTCTGGTGAAGGAAATCAAATTCCGTCCCAACACCGATGATCACGACTACGACTTTAAGAAAAAGAACGCCACCCGCTTCCTGAAAGAGGGCAATCGGGTAAAGGCCGTAGTGCAGTTCAGAGGGCGAGAAATCGCGCACGTCGACCTGGGGCAAAAGCTGTTGCAACGCTTTTCGGCGGATTTGAAAGAAGTCGGCTTGGCCGAGGGCAACCCTAAACTCGAAGGCCGCAACGCTCACGTCATCATCTCGCCGCTCAAAAAAGACGCGCCCACCAAGACAAAAGAGCCCGAGAAGTCTAAAGAGTACGAAAAGCCGAAAGAACTTGCTAAGCCCATTCCGCCGCCTGGCGCGCCGCCTGCTCCGCAAGGCCCTCCGCCGACCAGCTAGCGTTCGACTTTTAAGCGGTGAGCGACACCGCTTCATCTCGCGGCGCGATCCCGCGCCGCTTTTTGTGCTCCACTTTGTACTTGTACATGCGTTTGTCGGCTTCGGCCAGTAGCGCTTCGGCGTCATCCCCGTCCAGCGAGTAATAAGAGGCTCCCCAGCTGATCGACAGTAGATCGGTACCCGTCACTTCGCGGCCCGCGGCCTCAGCGACCTCGGTGAGCCGCTTGGCGAACTGCTGAGTGGCCTCCTCGGTGGTGCCCGGGAAAAGTAAGACGAACTCATCGCCGCCCATCCGCGCCACATAGTCATACTCGCGGCAGACCTGCCGGAAGCCATCGGCCACGAGTTTCAAGACGCGGTTCCCTTCGAGATGTCCCCAGCGGTCGTTGACGGCCTTGAAGCCATCGAGGTCACAGACCAGCACGGCTAAGGCCGTATGTTGCCGTTTGCTGCGCGAGACTTCGGCATCCAACTGCAGGAACATCGACTTGGCATTGGGTAGACCGGTTAAACCGTCTAGCGTCGCGCTCGATTCCATCTTTTGGTAGCGGAGGGCGTTTTCGATAGCCTGCGCCATTTTGTGCGCGATGCTCAGCAGAATGCGCAGGTGATCGTTGTTGAATGCGTCGGCATCGGCTTTGTATAGCGTCAGTACGCCCACCATGCCGTTGGGCCCTTCGAGCGGCACCGACAATGCCGATTGTAGCGTGCTGAACTTCGTCGGATCTTTCAGATACCCCGGCTCCACCGAGGGATTGCCATTGATAATCGGCTTGTTATTCTCGGCTACCCAGCCAGAGAGGCCCTCGCCCATGGGGACGCGCAGCGACGAGAAGAGCCGGAAGTTTTCGCCGCTGACAAACTCGGGCACCAGTTCCTCACCCTTCACCAGATAGACAGCGATAGCGTCGTAAGGCGCGATCTTTTTCAGCCGTTCCGTCAGGCAGCTCAGCGTATCCACCAAGCTCAGGCTCTTGCCAAGATCGGCGGTCATTTCGAGGAGCATTTGCGCTTCCTGGCGCGCGGCGGA
Source organism: Bryobacteraceae bacterium (assembly GCA_043776185.1). Taxonomy (GTDB): domain Bacteria; phylum Acidobacteriota; class Terriglobia; order Bryobacterales; family Bryobacteraceae; genus JALHNI01. Next base: position 6,958 of record JAYVRS010001113.1, read on the forward strand.
GATCGCCGTACGGAAGTCGACAGCCTGTTTCAGGGGTTCGGCAGTCCTTTCAAAACCGGCGTCGGGCTCCGCGCCGCGCTCCACTTTCAAGTCCACTTTCAACGGCTGATTGCGCACGGGAGAGGATTGCGCCATTTGTTCCAACTGCCGATACCGCCGATGGAGAATATCCACAATGCGCGGATCGAACGCCTTACCGGACTCGCGCACCACGTGAGCCATCGCATCATCGAGCGGCAGCGCCCGCCGGTACTGGCGATCCGAGGCCAGCGCGTCCAGGCAATCGACGGTGGAGAGAATTCTCGCGCCCAACGGAATGTTCTCCCCCTTCAGGCCATCCGGATAACCACTGCCATCCCATTTTTCGTGATGGGAGCGCACAATCGGCACCACGGGATAAGGAAATCCGACTTTGTCGAGAATTTGCGCTCCCACCACCGGATGAATCTTCATCTTCTCGAACTCTTCCGGCGTCAGCTTGCCGGGTTTGGCGATAATGTGCTCGGGCACGGCCAACTTGCCGATATCGTGCAAGAGTGCAGCCGCGCGCAGCGCCTGGATTTCCTCATCCGGCAGGTTCAGATCCCGGCCAATCTCGACCGCATAAATTTCCACGCGCCGCAGGTGATCGTGGGTGGTTTGATCTTTCGCCTCAATGGCCAGGGCCAGCGATTCAATGGTGCGCAAATGTAGGCCGGCCATATCTTCGACGTGCGACTTCTCGGCTTCGAGCCGTCCCAAATACAGGCTGTAGGAATGATAGACCCAATACATCAGCGGCATCACCATCAGAAAGCTCTGCCAGCCCGCCACCTGCTTCAGATAGACCAGATTGGCTACCAAGGCGGCGCCCAACACAAAATAGGGTAAGGACCAGAAGTAGCACTCGCGCCACACGGCCAGGAAAGAGCGCTTGGCCGTCAACGCGATGATGCCCGCTACGGGTGAAGTGTTGAAGACAAAATACACGAAGGCCGCCGTCGAGAGTTCCAGCAGGATATTGTGAGAGACCCAACCTTTGATGCGCTGCGTGGCGAGATAGGCTACCGAAATCGCATTGCAGGTACCGCAGACACTAAAGGCGACCTGGAACCAGCGGATCTGGTTCTTGGTCTTGTACAAACACTGCAACAGGGTGCTGGCTGATCCGATGAGCGCGGCCTCGCCAATGCTCAACTCGGCGATGGCCAGGATGATCACTAGAAAGCTGACGGACATCGTCCCCTCAATGCCAGGGAGCCGTACCTTCACCAGGGAACTACCGATTCCCAGGGCAAAGTAGGCAAGCAGCGTCAGCGGGTCCTCGCACTTCCAGCCAGTCGCGATCCAGAGCACGACGCCGAACGAGAGACCTAACTGAGCGCCAATGTAAAGTTTGGCTTTCAGCGGCACTTGGTTGATCTAAATCACCCGATACCTCAACGTAAGGATGACCACTTTCCTGATACCAACTTACTGGTAGTTGCGTCATCAGTGAATCAGGGATTCACCTTACAAGCCCCTAGGCATCAACCTACTCCGCAGGCTGATTAGTGGCGCCTCCCTGGGGCAATAGTTGGTACATGACGGGGTAGTAGCTAGGGGCAACGGGTTAGCTAGCCCTCGGTCAACTTGAAGATTCTGAATCATTAACCCCGACTAATCAAATGCCCAGCCGCTCCTTCAACTCCTTCACCCGCTCACGCGATACGGCGAGCTCCGTCTTCTTATCATCTTTGAGTCGCATCAACATTTTTCCGCCAAAATAGGTATAGAGTTCCTGCACGAAGGCTACGTTCACTAGCGTTGACCGGTGAATTCGGACAAACCGCCGGGGATCGAGCTTAGCTTCGAGTTCGGTAATCGTCAAATCGAGGATATAATTCTTGCCGGGCGTGGCGGCAAAGGTGAGTTTGTCTTCCGCGTAAAGATGGGTGACCCGGGAAAGCTCGATTACCTCCACTTTGTCGCCGACGCGTGACGAGAGCCGCTCCGGATAGGCTGGCGTACTTTGCCCGGCCAGGGCGGCCGTCACTTGGCGGACTAAATCGGCCAAGGGCGGTCGAGTTTCGCCCCTTAGCCGTTCGAGCTTGCGAATCGTCCGATCCAGCATGTCTCGCTCCACCGGCTTCACCAGATAGTCCACCGAATTCACTTGGAAGGCTCGCAGGGCAAATTGATCAAAGGCGGTGACGAAGACGACGAGCGGCTCGCCTTCCAGACGGGCCAACAGATCGAAGCCCGAGATCTCCGGCATCTGGATGTCGAGAAAGAGAACGTCGAATGCCACACTAGGCATGATCGACAGGGCCTCGGCTGGGTCATTCACCATCCCCACGACCTCCACCTTGCCCGATTCCCGCAGCATCCGCGCCAGCCGTTTGGTCGCTAGCTCTTCGTCGTCGACGAGAAAGGCCCGAATCAAGCCGGCACTCCCAGAGGCAGTCTCAAGCGCACCGTCATCCGGCCGGCTGTCCGGTGGAAGTTGAGGCGCGCGTCACCGCCAAAGTGCGCCTCCAGCCGGGATTGCAGTAACTCCAAGCCGTGCCCCGCCGGAATCGCCGCCATGTCGAATCCATCACCCGAATCAGATACCTCGATAATCGCCCCTGCGGGCTCCCCAACTAAGCCCGTATCAGGCAGAGCCGGTGGCTCCATTTGAGCCGACACCCGCACGTCACCCCCGCCCCGGCGACTCGTAATCGCGTACTTCACGCTATTCTCTACCAGGGTCTGCACGGCCAGCGGCGGCACCGGCACTCCGTTCAATTCCGGCGCGCAGTCGATACTGTAACGCAGCCGCTCACCGAAGCGTACGCTCTCAATTTCCAGATAGTCGCGGGTAATTTTTAGCTCTTGCTCCAGGCTTACTAATCCCTGATTTTGGCCTTGGTTTAGGCCCCCTTGTGGCTCGTATAAAGAGAAGCGCAGGAGCGCCGATACGCGCTCCAGGAGCAGCTCGGCGCGCGCCGGATCCTCGCGAATCAAAGCTGATACCGAATTGAGCGCATTAAAAAGAAAATGGGGCTGAATGCGCGACTCGAGCGACGCCAAGCGCGCCTCGGTAGCCAAACGCCGTGCCCGCTGCTCCTCCAATTCCTTGGCGCGGAGCTT
>JAYVRS010001114.1:0-2970 GCA_043776185.1 Bryobacteraceae bacterium
CCCAATTGCGGAGCACCCTCGCGCCGACGCGACGCAGCCGAGGCCGGGACGGTCAGTGCCCCCGTGAACACCAGATGCGGTCATTACCCCGGCCACCAAATTGAGTGCCTGACCCTTTGTGGCCGGGGCCACCACTGCTGTGGAGCGCATTGCGATCATCGTGTAGGCGAAGACCATCCCGCTTCTTGGACGGAGCGGCCCGCCCTTCGCTTCCGCGGGCGATACTTGCCGAGATTAGGGCGATAGGCGGCAGGGAGGACGGGTTACCGGCAGCAGCCCGGGCACTGATCAATTCTCCTTGAGTCCTGTGACGAATGTTCCAGACAGGTGGCCCCTTATGGACGAACGGCGACTGGCGAGGTTGAAGGAAACACGACCGGCGTGGTCAGTGGCGTGAGGGGCACATGAATTCGAAGGCCTGCGTGAGCATGGCTTTCATTTCCGGGCGCTTCACGATGGCGTCCAGGAAGCCGTGCTGAAGGAGGAATTCGCTGCGTTGGAAGCCGGGGGGGAGCTTTTGCCGGATGGTTTGCTCGATGACGCGGGGGCCCGCGAAGCCGATGAGGGCTCCCGGTTCGGCGATGTTCAGGTCGCCCAGCATGGCGAAGCTGGCGGTGACGCCGCCGGTGGTGGGGTCAGTGAGGATGCTGATGTAGGGGACGCCGGCTTCGTCCAGGCGCATAAGGCCGCAGGAGATTTTGGCCATTTGCATGAGCGAGGTGGCACCTTCCTGCATGCGGGCGCCGCCGGAAGCCGAGACGACGACGAGCGGATGGCGGTGGGCGAGCGAACGGTCGATGGCGCGGGCGATCTTCTCACCCATTACGGCACCCATGCTGCCGCCGATGAATTTCAGCTCCAGCGCACAGATGTTGACCGTGCGGCCATTGATTTCGCCGCGCGCGGAGATGATGGCGTCGCGGAGATCGGTGGCCTTCTGCATAGCGGCCAGTCTGGCCGAATAGGGCTTGGAATCGACGAAGCCAATGGGGTCAGTAGAGGTGAGGGTCTCGTCAAACTGTTCGTAGTCGCCATCGAAGAGGAGTTCAAGCCGGGAGCGGGCATCAATGCGGAAATGGTAGCCGCATTTGGGGCATAGGTGGAGGTTCTTCTCTAGCTCCTGCCGGAAGATCACTTGCCGGCAGCCTTCGCATTTCACCCAGAGCCCTTCGGTGAGGACGGTACGGTCATCGGCCGAAGAGGTTGTGACCGAAGGCTTGTCTCGTTTCCACCAACTCATGAGTCTTTTAGTCTAGCGTGTACCGGGGGCCGTTGTCGCGGCACGGATCGCAATACCGCTATAAACCATTTCTTATCAATAATTTAACAATTCACAGCGCCGATTGGTTTTCGGTAACTTCACTCGGAGCCCATGATTCTAATGGAGTTATGATTTAGTCGGACTAAGCGTACGGAGACCGAACAGGAGGCCGAACAGAAACGCTTCTTGCAATAAAGTCCTTAGTTTCAATTAGTTATGTGGAGTTAAAAGAAAAGCGCGGCGGGCTCGGGATTGTCGTTGTAGCGGTCAATGGGCGTGAACGCCAGGCGCTGGTACAGGTCGATCGCCGCCGTCATGGACGGAAGCGTGTCCAAGCGAATCGTGGTGTAACCAAGTTTGTGGGCGGCGGCGGCCACGGCGCGGAGGAGTTGTTCGCCCAAGCCGAGACGGCGGAAGCCGGGACGAACGTAGAGACGCATTCAGCTCTGCAATCTGGCCGCTCAATGGCTTGAGCGCCACACATCCAGCCGCCGCACGTCCCGCAACCGAACCGGCCACTTCGGCCACCAGCAACGCGACGTACGGCCCAGGCAAAGCCGGCCAATTCGGCGTCGAAAGAGGCGAAGCAAACCGGGGCGTTGACGGCGGTCTGGTATTCGCGGAAGAGCTCGCGCACGACGTCTAGATCGGTCGCTTGGCGAATGGTGGTCAAAGCCGGAAGCCCTCCCAGACGTGGGCCGAGAAGCGTTTGAGCACCTGGAAGCCGAAACGCTCATATAGGCGTACCGCTTCGATATTTGCCGCCGTAACCGTCAGGGTAACGGACTGGCAACCAACGCGCCGCAGACCCTGCAACGAGTAACGCAGCATCTCATACCCCAATCCCCCGCCCCGCACCGCGCCCGCCGTGCAAAGCTGCGTGATATGGCCAATGCCGGGGCTCACGATGCTGGTGAGGCACAAACCGCTGAATTGGCGGGTGGCCGCATCGAGCGCGATGCAGGACGCCGATTCCTGGAACGTGCCGCACCCGGGGTATTGCACGATGTTCATCAGAAAGCGGCGGGCACCGCTGGGGCTGCGGTACTGGTCATTGATATGGGAATCGATGTGGTGGCGATAGGAGTCGCTGATGAGTTGCGAAGCTTCGTCGGAGCGGCGTTCGTCCCAGCGATCCAGCAGGAAGCGCCCCGCAGCTCGGCCGGGCGCAAACAGATCGATCGCGGTAAGGTCGAGAAACATGAACAGGCGAGGGAATTCGCGTACCTGCGAGGCCATGGGAAAGTGAGGGCCCACGGGGCGGGCGTCGCGGTACATGAGGAGTTGGGACTCGATGCGCCGCACGCCGGGCTGGCGGGCGACCGTGGTGACGGTGGCGTGAAGAAGGGCACGTTCATGCTCGGGCGTGGCAAAGGCGTGGCGCACGTAAAGGTCGCCGACCAGTCCCTTGTGCTCTTCGCAGACGTAGTAGGAATAGCCAACCAGTTGGCCCCCGACGCGAAGGGCACAGCCTTGCAGGGCACGCATTTCCACGAAACGCTCGACGAGATCGGCCGAAGAGCTGAAATCCCAATAGAGACGCTGTCCCCAGACGTCTACTTCTTCGCGCAGCAGCGCGGCGATCTCGCTGCCGCGGATGTGGCCGAGATCAACAGTCTCCACACGCGCGGTTTGGGGCAAGGATGCCATCGTCTTTCTAACTATACGGGATCACCTGAGGCCCAGCGATTCCTTTTGCCGCTGGTTGA
>JAYVRS010001115.1:0-2967 GCA_043776185.1 Bryobacteraceae bacterium
GACGCGCTGGCCGGCTAGTGACATCCAGAGCGGTCGTTCGAGCGCGGTCTTCGCCTGTTTTACTCTTTGAGCCGCGCTCAAGCGGCCCGGCGGCGGCTCCGAGAACTCACGCGGAATCTCGATCTGAGCGAGTAGGGCAGCGGGCAATAAGACGAAGGAAATGAGTTGGTGATAAAACAAGCGGCCGCTCTCCACAGACCATATCGACCGTTTTCCGGTTCTGGTTTAGGCAAACCCGGAATGGGAGGGGCAGTCGCGGAATAAGTTGTGAACAGTTCGGCGGGGCGTGAGAGGGCGTAATTCGCCAGGAAGGACAGCTTACTTTCGGTAACGCCGCCAAGCCAGGAGGGCGAGCGGGGCGAGTGTCAGTAGGGCGGCGGACGGCTCCGGGGTCGAGCTGTTGACAAGGGGCGTCATCTGGAAGCTGCCCGTGGTACCCACAAAGTTGATGAAAGTGGGGAATGCTGCGGGATTGTCCGAGTCCACGGTTGGATTGATGCCAGTGATACGGAATTGGTCGATGCCTCCCATTAACAGGGCGATGAAATCGATGGTGCTGCCTGCATTAAATTGGCCCAGGGTGCTACCAAAACCAGCCCCATACTGTACGGTCATCGGACCAAATCCGGCCGGAAGCATAATCGAAGAGAAGAGCGTTCCGCCGGTTCCCACGTAGTCGAAACCATAAGTTCCGGGCGGGTCATACCAGCGGCCGCTGGGCACGTTGTTGAACACGAACCGTACGCCGCCGGGAACCGTGGGGTCGGGTACTACGGAATTCGGCAGGATGGGCAGAACTTGGGTGCTGCCGGGGGTACCCACTCCGCCGTTACGCACTTCGAAAAGATAGCGACCGGGAATGCTGGAGCCGAAAGAGCCGGCCACTAGCGAGTTGGGCCCGCCGTTCAGGAAAGCGCCGTTAATTGCGGAACCCGCCAGTTCAAAGCTTGTTCCCGTGCCGTTGCTGTAGCCCGCCCGAGCGGAAGAGCCTCCCAGCCCGTTGGAGCCGCCACTGGCCGATCCGGTTTCCCAGAGGACACGGTCATAATTGAATTCCATGTCGAAGTTTCCACAATTCGGGACTCCGACGGGGCAGGTATCGGGCCGAGTCAAAAGAACCAACTGGAAGCTGTTGGTCTTGTCGGCTTGCGCGGAATAGTAACCGACGTTTACCCAATTGACACCGAACGCGGCGTTGCCATTGATCGTGGAGGTTCCGAAGCTGGTGAGGCCGCTAGCGGCGTTGCGTGTATCGACATCGGCCCAAAATGGAGCCAAAATCAAGCGGCTCACCGACCCGATGGCCGAAGGCGTAAAAGTCGACAGTCCGCTGCCGATTGTAAGATTGCCATTGTTGTTGACGAATACTTGTCCAGTGGAGATACCAAACAAGTTGATGTTAAAACCTAGATTGTGCGGACCCGTAGATCCGTCATCATTGGCAGCGAAGGTGTTGCTGTTGAATCCAGCATCGGCGCGTACGGCTGCCGCCGACAACAGTCCGCTGCCGAAGGACAGACATGCATACGCACAAAGTAGTAGGGAATAACCAGTACGGAGTCGCATGCCGCAGCTTAACATGTTAAGCCAGCTATTTGGGAGTAATTGCGGCCATTTTTTGTAGCGCAATCACCGTTTTTAAGTTTTTTTCAATTGCGACGTCGGCTGGTAGCAGCGCTTGGGCTCGCCGAAATGCTTTTTCGGACTGACTGAGGCTTCCTAAACGAGCCAAGGCGATGCCCAGCCGACGCCAGTTGTCGCCCGTGGGTTCCTGGCGGGCTACCGATTCGAGGCGATCAGCCTCCCGGGCGAGGGCACGTCCCATTGTGATCGCCGTCCTTTCATTATGGGCCGCCACCGAATTCTGCGGGTCGAGTTGCACGGCGCGCTGCATCAACGCGAGGCCCTCCGCTCGCCGACCGAGCTGTTCCATGATCAGGCCCCCCAGGTTCGTCTGTAAGGTGGCGTTTTGGGGCACGCGTTCTATGCCCTCGCGAAGAGTTTTTTCGGCGGCGTCTCGCTGGCCAAGTTCGGCTTGGTTTAACGCGATCTCCGAGATCAGATCCGGGTCATTCGGATACTGGCTCAGCAGTGGTTGGGTGAGCGCCAGCGCCTCTCTGGTCTGGCGCGATTGACGCAGGGCTGCGGCCTGTTCCAATCGCAGGCGAAGCTGGGGCCGAAGAGCGGCGGCATGGGCAAAGACTTCGGCCGATGCCGCCATCTGGCCGGCGGCCCTCAGTGCCTTTCCCGCCAACTCTAACGGAAACGTTGGTTCGCGTCCTAGGGGTTTGGGAACGCGGGCCGCGATGTCTTCGAGCGCCTTGGTCTTGGCAAGGCTCCATTGGGTGAGGCCGCCGTCGAGAGGGAAGTTTGCGGCTGCGGCGAGCCACTCGCGAAGTCCGGGCGCGGCAATGCCTTCGCTGGGCGGCACACCCCATAACGTCAGCAGATTGGTTAATTCCGGTTGCGGGCGGTCCATGACGATGGCGATGTTGTCGAAGGGCAAGCTGTCCACGGCTGGTTGGCCTGCCGCGAGATAAACAACCAGCAAATTGGCTTGGTGACGGGGCAACAACGAAACCGCCGTGGCGCGCCACTGATCACGCCACTGCTGGGGGGGGAGTTGGCCGAAATTGCCGGTGGTGGTGGAGGCGACGCGCAGTTGGATGGTGCTGATTTTGCCGAGTTGGGTAGCTAGCGCCCGAAGACTCTGCTGGGCCCGCGCTTCGCCTGCCGGGCCCAGCACCGGGTCGACGACCAGGACCACCACCAGGTCGCCGGGCTTCCGGCATGCGACGCTGAACAGCAGGAGAACCGCTGCGAGAATGATTCGATGTGCCAAGTAAACGCCAGTATGCCACAGCAGTTGAAAAGGGTATGCTGGCGTTTGGCCCGCATGGTCAATTGGGGAGCATGAAGAATGTATTTAGCCGACTTAACTTGGCCCGCCGTGGCCGGGCTCGACAA
>JAYVRS010001116.1:0-2964 GCA_043776185.1 Bryobacteraceae bacterium
TTCAGGGTCGCCGTTCAAGTTCGAGAGTCTGGTAACGGTCACCCAGATTCGGGTTAGATCGCTTTTTTCTTGATCTGCACGCCGCCGTTTCGCGTAGTAACGCGGATGGAGGCGCCTCCGGAGCCGACATTGAACTCGAGGTGCTTGGTTCGTCGCAAGTCGTCGCTCATCGTCACCGGAAATTCGGTGCGCAGACCGCCGTTCGAGGTACTGGCGAGGATCTTGGCGGAGTAGTTCGCGGGCAGGCTGACGGTGACGCCGCCGTTGACGGTTTGCGCTGCAAGCCCCGCGCCTTGCCAACGGTCACCAGCCATGTCGACGTTGACGCCGCCATTGACGGTTTCACCGTGGACTTTACCGGCGAGGCGCGCAAGATTCACGCCGCCATTCACCGTGGAGTAACTGATGTCGCCTTCCACGTCGCTAATATTCACTCCGCCGTTGACGCTGCTGGCCTTGAGGTCGATGCGATGAGGCACGAAAACCTCGTAACTGACGCTCCAGACGAAATCCTTATAGTTGCGGCCTTCGGGCCCGGTGGAACTCACCCGCCCCGCCCCGGCTTGGATCTGTACTTGGCTTGCTAGAGTCTTCGCCTCTCCTTCGCTTGGGGCGAGAGTCTCTACCCGCGCCCGCACCAGAATCTCTTGCCGGTTCCAACCGCGTACACTCACGCCGCCGTTAGGCGAAGCGAGCACTTCCAGCCGCTGGGTAGCGGGCAATTTTTGTTCACGTATTTCGCAAAATCTTTCCAGCCTGCCGTTCGTCCAGTTGGCTTGGCAACTGAGCTGCGGTTCGATATTTTCCCGCATCTGTCCGAAAGCGGGAATCATCAAGACCAATAGTGGGACGATCAGGTGGGTGAAGTTCATGGATACACTCCTTATATGGCTCACTTGACGAGACCTGTAGCCATTTGGTTAGGCCGCGTCGCCTAGAGAGATAGCAATTTTCATGCCGTTGCATTGTGATTTTTTGATAGTCGGGGCCGGAGTGGCTGGCTTGCGCGCCGCCATTGAATTGGCGCCGCACGGCAAGGTGTTGGTGCTGACGAAGGATTCGTTGAAAGAATCATCGTCGGAGTATGCCCAGGGCGGTATCGCCGCGGCGCTGGCCGCCGACGACCAGACCGAGTTGCATTTGCAGGACACCATCGTGGCGGGCGATGGGCTTTGCGATGAGGCGGCCGTGAGGACCCTCGTAACCGAGGGGCCAGCCGCCATCGAGGAACTGATCAAATGGGGCGCGGGCTTTGATCGCAATGGAGCTGAGTTACTATTTGCCCGCGAAGGGGCGCACTCGCGCAGCCGGATTCTGCATGCGCAGGGCGATTCTACCGGGCGCGAGTTGGCGCGGACCCTCTATTGGAAGGCCGCCACGTTTCCCAACGTCGAGTTCAAGCGCTTTGCCGCGATGACCGATCTGCTGGTGGATAACAGCGGCGCAGTGGGTGGCGCGGTGGTCTTTGACCCGCAGGGGCAAGAGTCGATCGCCGTATATGCGCGCGGCGTGCTGCTGGCGACGGGCGGGCTGGGTCGAGTGTTTTCCGATACCACTAATCCCGATGTCGCCACCGGCGATGGAGTGGCCACCGCGTTCCGGGCCGGGGCCGACATTGCCGACATTGAGTTTGTGCAGTTTCATCCCACCGCCCTAAGCTTGCCGGGTGCGCCGCGTTTTCTGCTATCGGAGGCCTTGCGCGGCGAAGGCGCTTTCCTGCGCAACTCAAAGGGCGAGCGCTTCATGAATCGCTATCATCCGCTGGGTGACCTGGCGCCGCGCGACGTGGTGGCGCGGGCCATCGTCATGGAGATGCGGGCCACGTCCGGCATCGTGTATCTGGACCTCACCCATATGGGCAGCGACCACATCCGCGTGCGGTTCCCGCGCATCTATGAGACTTGTCTGCTGTTCGGCATCGACCTCGGTAAGCAGCAGGCGCCGGTGCATCCGGCGGCGCACTACGCCATGGGCGGCGTGCTGACGGACCTGCATGGGCAAACTTCCCTGGAACGCCTATTCGCGGCGGGTGAGGCGGCGTGTACGGGCGTGCACGGGGCCAATCGCTTGGCCAGCAACTCGCTGCTGGAAGGCGTCGTGTTTGGCGAACGTGTCGGCAAAGTGATGGCTTCGTTAAGTGCGCGACCGGGTGCCGTCGAGATCGACTTGCCGGAAAATCGCTTTCCCCAAATTTCTCAGGTGGAACTGCGCAAGCTGGCTTGGGAACATTGCGGCATTGTGCGTGATGGGGCCGGGCTGCAAACGGCGGTGGAGACGTTGGCGGCACTGCCGCATGCCGGGCGAGCGAATCTCTCCCGGCTCGACTTTGACACGCGCAGTATCGATGAAGTGCTCCGCATTCTGGCCACGTGCGCCAAGGCGCGCCACGAAAGCCGGGGCGGCCATTTCCGTACCGACTTCCCTTTGAAGGACGACGTCAACTTCCGCGCACACTCCGTCATTGCCCGCCACCGCGGCGTCCGCTTTGTGCAGCAGATCAATCCGGCGTAAACGATTGCCGGGTGAATTGCCCGTTTGCCTCCCGGAGGTCTGGAGGCCGAGCCTCCCGGTTAGGCCGCCACCCGCCTGGTCGGTAGCTGCCGCGTGCCGCGACTCTTCGGGGCCGGGGCCGGTAGCGCATCGGCGGCGTAGGGTGCAATGAGGTGCGGACCATAGCGGATCGACACCCGACCATCGCGATGCTCATGGACGACGACGGTCTGCCCGGCCAGCGTGTTTCTCCAACGCGTCTGCTCCAGTTGAAAAGTACGATTAGCCAGCGCAATGGTATCGTCCTGGTTGACGCAGCGCTCATGTTGCAAGCTAAAGACCCAGTCCAGATCCTTGCGTCGCGGACCAACTTGGACTGTGGCGGCAAAGTGATAATGTCCCTTTTAGCAAAGTAGAAATGTCCTCTTGACAACCCCAAGACTCAGGGGATGCAAGAAGAAGGACAACTACTGA
>JAYVRS010001117.1:0-2960 GCA_043776185.1 Bryobacteraceae bacterium
AGAAGCGGCTCGCCAGCACCGTCGGCTCGAAAAGGTGCAGCAGGTGGTGCGGTTGCGCGACGATATGGTCCGCGATGCGGCCCAGTTATGTGGCGTGGCCGTCGCCAAGTCGATTCTCACCGGCTGCGTAGAATTGCGCTTCTTCGTCGATGGCCAGTGGTTGCCGGCGGTGAACTTTCGGCTGGACGGCGCGGGACTTTCGATGGACAAGCGCCTGCGGGAGATCGCCGCCGCCCTGGAGCCCGAGACCAAAATGACTTTGTCGCGTCGGCAAGATCATCTGGCGCTGCTGGCGCGTTGGTACTATTCCAGCTGGCGTGACGGCGAATGGCTCGGTTTCGCGCACCGGGACGAATTGCCTTACCGCAAGTTGGTCCGGGCCATTTCCCGAGTCGCTGGCCAGGAACAGACGGCTTTTACTTTTTGAGGTTGACTCCATGAACTGGGACACTGTCCGGCAAGACTTGGCTTACTCTCTGCGCACGCTCCGCAACAGTCCAACCTTTGCGATCACCGCCGTGTTGACGCTGGCCTTGGGTATCGGGGCCAATACGGCGATCTTTTCCGTGATCCACGCGGTCCTATTAAAGCCTTTGGAGTATCCGCACGCCGAGCAACTGGTGCGCATCACCGGAGGTGCCACGGATGCCCGATTCCAGGCGATCCGCCAAGCTCGTTCTTACAGCAATGCGGCAGCCTTTAACGTATTCAACGAAACCGTCGCCCTGGCCGGGCCCGCCAATTCTGAGGCCTGGTCCGAGGCCCTGCAGGGCGTCCGCGTCACGGCCAACTTTCTGCCCACGCTGGGGCTGAAGCCTCTTCATGGGCGCGGCTTTCTGGCCGAAGAGGAAATGTCAGGCCACCAAGTGGCCATGATCAGCGCCGAACTCTGGCAGCGTCGTTTCGGCGGCGATCCGCGCATCGTGGGCAGCACGGTGACTCTGGCCGCCGCACCCTACACGATCATCGGTGTCCTTCCCCCGGGCTTGGCGCTTCCCCTCCCTGGCCTGGATGTCTGGCGGCCCTGGCAGCCGCAGACTTTGCCGATGCCCGTCCGCCTCAATAGCCCCATCCTGGGCGTCTTCGGCCGCCTGAAGCCTGGCATCACCGTGCAACAAGCCAATGCCGAGCTCTCGGTCATCAATCGCCAATACGCCGTCGAACATCGGGGAGCCCTGGACGCGCGGCCCGACCGGCTGAATGAGGTAGTCACGCCACTGAAGGACTATCTCGTGCGCGACGTGCGCAGCATCCTCTGGATGCTCTTTGGCGCGGTCGGCCTGTTACTCCTGATGGCATGCGCGAACGTGGCTGGCTTGATCCTCGCTCGCTCTGCCGCCCGCACCCGCGAGTTTGCCGTGCGGGCCGCGCTCGGTGCCGGCCGTGGCCGCCTCATAAGTCAACAGCTCACGGAGAGCCTTCTGTTGGCCCTGGCCGGCGGCGCGGCCGGGGTGTTGCTGGCTTGGCTGAGCTTAAGCGCGCTCACCAGCCTGCCGGGCCTCGAGTTACCTCGCGCTGGGGAGATACGCTTGAATCCTTTGGTGCTGGCCTTCGCACTGTCGATGGCCCTCCTCACCAGCGTGATCATCGGTTTGGCCCCCGCGTTCAGCGCCTCGCGGCCAGACCTCGCCGTCGTGATGAAGGCCACCGGCGAAGCGTCCGCCATCGGCTGGCATCATCGCCTCGCCCTCTGGCTCCGTCCCCGCGGCATGCTGGTCGCTGCCCAGGTGGCCCTCTCGCTCATACTGCTCGCCGGTGCCGCCCTGCTGATCGAAAGCCTGGCCAGCTTGAGCCGCGTGCAGCCCGGCTTTGAACCGCGGAACCTGCTGAGCATGCAGATCACGCTGCCGCAAGCGCGTCATCAAGAGCTGGTGCGCCGCGTCGAATCGATCCCCGGCGTGGAAGCTGCCGCCATTACGCTCACACTTCCCATGACGGGCTATGCCGGCACCCCGGTGCAGGCAGCCGGTGAGCCACTCATGAAGCTCAACGAGCGGCCTATCGCCATTTTGCAAACTGTCACGCCGGGATACTTTCGTACGCTCGGCATCCCGATGCGCAATGGCCGCGACTTCACGCTCGGCGATACCGCCACCACGGCTCTGGTCGCGATCGTCAATGACAGCTTGGCGCGCCGCTTCTGGCCCGGTCAGGATCCAGTGGGCCGCCACCTCCTGATCGGTTCAAATCCTTCGCCCGTGCTGGTAACCGCCGTGGTGGCCGACGTCCGGCAGGCAGGGCTCGCCGCAGATGCCGACCCCGGCGTCTATCGGCCGCGCACGCAAACTCCCGAAATGCCCGCGATGTTCGCGGTGCGCACGGCGGCCGATCCGCTTCACTTAGTGAAAGCCATCCGTCATGAGCTGGCTGCCATCGATGCCAATCAGGCCATCGCTGAGGTGAAGACCATGCTGGCGGTGGTCGACGCATCGGAGAACCAAAGGCGGTCAATCATGACCCTCTTGACCCTCTTCGCCGCCACCGGATTGCTGCTGGTGATCGTGGGTATTTACGGCGTGATGGCTTACTCGGTGGGCCAACGAACTAGAGAAATGGGAATCCGTCGCGCGTTAGGGGCGCCCGAAGGTCATATCCTGTGGCTGGTGCTGGCCCAGGGCCTCAGCTTAGCCATCGCGGGAGTGACGCTGGGCTTGGCCGGAGCCGTGGCACTGACGCGAGCCATGCAAGGGCTCCTGTACCGCATCAGTCCCACGGATCCCTTGACGCTCGGTGGTGTCGCCTTCGTGTTAATTCTCGTCACCATAGCCGCTAGCTATCTTCCGGCGCGGCGAGCCATCCGAGCCTCGCCCACGGCCGCGATGAACGGCCTGTAAGTTTATTCGCGTCCGCGCTTGTGTTCCCCCCGAATCGCGATATTCTATCTTTGTCTTCACCGCCCTTGTTTCGCCACCGTGCTTGTTTGCCAACGGTACGCCGGGCGCTACTTAGAACAATCCTTT
>JAYVRS010001118.1:0-2946 GCA_043776185.1 Bryobacteraceae bacterium
GGCTCGAATAGCGTGCAAATTGCCTTGCGGTTGCCGGCGCCTGATATCGCCAAGGCGCGCGAAATCGCCGAACGGAAGGGAATCGGCTACCAGACGCTCCTCAAGATGATTGTTCATGAAGGTTTGCGCCGGGTGGAAAGGCAATCCTGACCACGGGACGGGTGGCCATGGTTGCCGCATCACGACACGCTAGAGAGCTATCCGATGTAGTTGTTCAGCGATTGTGTCACCCCAGCTTTGCCTGCGGCAAGTGAAGCGGATTGAAGCGGGAGTACCATCCGGCGGCTTTCTCCCAGACCACTCCTGTCAACTGCGATAGGGTTAGCGCAAGAACATGGCCAGCGGCAGTCCGAAGCGGCGCGCGAGTCGGCGCGCGTGCTCGTTATTGATCTGACGTTTGCCCGACATCACGGCGGAGACTACCGATTGCGAGCCGAAACAGTCCACCAAATCCACTTGCTTCAGGCTGCCCTCTTCCATCAGGTGCTCCAGCAGAGCTAGCGGATGCAGCACGTCCAGACTGCCCTTCGTGCGCCGCTCGTCGTAGTCATCCACCAGGCGTTCGAGCAATTCAATCAGCCGATCTTCCTCGGCGGTCCTGGTGTCTGAAAGCGCGAGCTTCATCAAGAGTTCAGCAAGCCGGTCATGCTCTTCGTCGCTGCGGATGATGGCCGGCAGGTACTTAGCCAGCAGCCGTCCGTATTTCTTTTCGTCGATGGCATCGATTACAGGCATAGGGCCTCCACATTCACTCGGTCATATTCCGCATGAGTCAACAGCGCGCGGAAGAACAGCCGCTGCAACTCCCAACTGACGCAGCACAGCAATCGGTAGTTGTTGCCGCCCACGTTAAAGATGAGCGTCTTGCCGGCTTGGTCCGCGCTAGGGTAAAATTTTCGCAAGTCCATCAGACTGCCGCATTCTGCTCCGGCAATTACCGTCAGCCATCGCGTCACCGGCACCATTGAATCCGGATGACGCTTCGCCGCCTTGAGAACGTTGTAGCGGCTGGTGACCTTCACGACTTCATTATCGCATTTCGCTAAGTCTTGCGCCGGTGTACCCTAAGGGCGAGCGATCCGGGCTTCCTCGTGCAAATGATCGAAACGGAGTCGACCAAGTGACGGCGACGGAAGGAATAGCATGTTTTAATCCGCCAGCGCTTCCGTGGGCGAGGTGCGGGCGGCGCGATGGGGGGTAGTAAGCAGGCCACGATGGAGACTAACCCCAAGATGCCGACCGCCATCCTTAGCGTGGCCCAGTTCAACGAAGGCACCTGGAAGAGGACGGTCTGGATGGCTTGCCTTGTAAGCCACGCGCCGACTAGGCCGAGGGCCAACCCACCCATCAGACGCAAGGCAAGCGAGATGCACGAAAAACCCGGCATGTGGGTTGAAATCGACCCAGACGACGAGGCATAAAATGCGCGAAGCATCCCCTTTCACGCGGCCGCACTGGTCTTCGGCGGTCAAGTTGACGAAGTCCCGCTCGAAGGAAGCGGCTCTCCGCCAATGCTGCTTTCAACCCTTGTGGCCAAGGGCGCTGATACTCCAGCCCCTCAGCTTGCCGCGCTATCATGGCAGCAGGTCATCATGCCCATTGTCGCCTCAGGATTGGTTCAAAAGAATGAAGTGCTGGAACGGGTGAAACGCCTCCAAGATCTCTTCGCCAAAGAGCCGGAGATCGCCCGTATTGACTATCGCCTCGCCCAGGATTGGAGCGGCGATTCCTCCATCTTTGTCGATGTGGTCCTCAAAAGAACCACCCTCCCCGTCGCGGTGATTACCCGCCTGTCTGAAGAGATCGCCGCAGCACTGCTCCGCGTGGTCCGGAGCGAGGAACTTGGACTCCACGCCTACTTCAACTTCGTGAGCCAGCCGGAGAATGGTTGACACGTTACCTGAGGAACTTCTCGAACAGGCGAAGCTCCTCCTCTCGCTTCCCCCAAACCAAGCCAATCTTCGACGTGCTGTCTCGACGGCGTACTACGCTCTATTCCACCTTCTGGTTCGCGCGACGGTCTTGAAGTGGAGCGACCCAATTCACCAGGCTAGAATCGGAAGAATGTTTGAGCATGCGCGAATGAAAAAGATCTCCGCCGCAACAATCAAGAGCGCCGGCGGCGAAACCGACCATGAGGCTTCCAACTCAATGGAAGTTAATCGCCGCACGGAGCTGACAAAGGTGGCTCAATCCTTCATAATCTTGCAGCAGGCCCGGCACGATGCAGACTACAACCTGGATCGGCCCCTAGATCCGGCCGACGCCGTCGCGCAGGTCGATCAGGCCCATTCTGCTTTTATATCCTGGGAAATTGCCAGTGACTCCGAAGCCGCCAGGGAATACCTATTTTCATTGCTGTTCAACGAGAAGGAACGAACGTAAAGCCGTTCCACTACCCCAGAAGCGCGTACCAGATCTACGGTGAATTGCTCAATGTGGAGCGTGAGTTCCTCACGCAGGCCCTCTTCGAATTTGCGCCGCCGGAGCAGCACTCGTAGGCGCCGGAGCAGGTTACACCTCCTCCGGCGTGGTCCTTCTGGCGGCAGCGATCGCGGCCGACATGCCGAAGAGAGAGGCATTGGGCTACTCTGTTATACGAAGTGGATGCCGCAAAGTTCCGTTCGCCTACGCCCGGATTGCTGGTGGGGCTGGCCGTTACGCTGCTGGCCGTGATGCTCTACGCCGCGTTCACGATTCAGCAGATTCATCGGGTGCAAATGTTACAAACCGAGATGGTGGATCGCAATCGCCGTGACTCGCTGCAATTGCTGCGCATTCAGGACAATCTGCATTCGCTGGGCCTGGTGATCCGCGACTTACTGGACCAATCGGAGCCCTATCCGTTGACGGCTTGGGCGCCGCAGTTCAGCCGGATCCGCGAGGACTTGCAGGATGCCTTGCGCTTGGCGATCCACGCGCCTATGCAGGCGCAATATCTGGAGA
>JAYVRS010001119.1:0-9927 GCA_043776185.1 Bryobacteraceae bacterium
TCTAAGGTATTCCCCTGCTTGACAGTACTATGGGCATCACGCAGACTGGTAGTACGGTGGACTGGGTCCTGAAGTCTTGCGCTAAGGTATTAAGAGTGCATCGGCTGGCGTGGAAACGGTGGCTGAGGAGGAAAGCTGAGAGTGAAATTCGGAGCGGTCATAGTATTGCTGGTGTCGGTGCTCGTGCCGGCAACCCAGTTGGGTGCGCAGGGGGGCATAGGCGGCATCGGTGGCGGGGGCTTCGGTGGTCCATCGATTCAGGGACGGGGAGGAAAAGGGAACAAACGTCAGAGCGACGGTTTGCGGATCCGGCCTTATGTCGGTGTCCAAGCCATTTATGATAGTGGGCTCACATCGATCAATCAGGGAGCGACAGTGGGAATCAGCACTCGAGGAGCCGCCGGAGTGGAAATCAACGGCGGATTATATGGGACGAAGGAGTGGAAGCGCCATCAGTTGCAGCTGTCATACAGCGGTGATTATCGCCACTACAACAACCTCCCGGTTTTCAATGGCAGCGACCAATCGTTGGGGCTCAACTACAGCACGATTCTAACGAAACGCGTTAGTTTCGAGGGTTCCGTTTCCGCGGGAACCACGAATCGGGCATTCGGGGGATTATCGTCATTCAATTCGATAGATGGCCTAAATCAGCCGGGGATTCCGATTAATTCCCTGTTTGACGTCCGTATGTATTACGGGACGGCGAATGGGGGCATCACCTACAATCTCTCGTCTCGCACATCAATGTCCTTTTCCGGTGGCGGGTACCAAGTGAAACGGAAAAATGAGGCCTTGTTCGGCGTCAGCGGCATCCAAGCCAGGGGCGACGTGGTCCGGCGCATCAACCGGACCACGTCGGTCGGCATCGACTACAGTTTCATGACCTTTCAGTTCTCTAAAGCCTTCGGCGATTCCTATGTGCACGGATTAGGTGTCTTTGTGGCCCGGCAGTTCGGGCGAAGGTGGCAGCTAGAGGCGCGGATTGGAGCCCTCAACGTAGAGACCCTGGGTACGCGTCAAGTGCAGATCGATCCGGCCATCGCCGCCATTATTGGGGTGAGTAGTGGATCGGAAGTCTTTTACAGCAATTCGATTCTCGGCTCAGGGTCCGTCGCGGTTATCCGGAGTTCGCCCCAGCAGGGCAATTTCAGTTTTCGATTCTCGCGAAGCGTGATACCTGGTAATGGCATCCTCCTGACCTCCCAATCTGATCTCGGTGGCGTTTCTTACAACCGGCGTCTGAGCCGTAAACTGAACCTTGATGCCTCCTATTCCTACAACCGGATGCGGGGGCTTGGATTGATCAACGGTGAGTTCAAGACGCATATGGGCGGACTTGGCTTCGGTTGGCAAATCGCGAGGTATACTCAACTGACCGCTCGATACGATCGACGTAACTCGGCTACAAACGCTTTTACTACTTACAACTTAAACGGCAACCGATTCTCGTTTGGCGTGATATTTACACCAGCCGATATTCCCGTTTCGCTGTGGTAACGTTGGCATCCGGTGACGCCCAATTCTGAAGTGAGAGAGCCCGCCTCCCCGCCTCGGGAATGGCGCGTCGTATTGGTGGAGGACGATGCCCCGCTGGCCGGCCTGTTGGTGCGCTATCTCCAAAAGCTAAACCTGGTGGTGGCGGCGTGCTTTAGCCGTCCTTCGGAAGCATTGGAAGCTCTGCGGGCTACCCCGGCCGACCTGCTGATCACTGACCTGACCCTGGGCTCTGAAAGTGGCGTGGAACTCGCTCAAGCCGCGCTCGCAATCCACGCCAAAACGAGAGTCCTGTTGATGAGCGGCTATCCCTATGAGCCGCGGGACTTTCCCCCGCACGCCAAGCTAGTCTTCCTGGCAAAGCCCTTCCTTCCGAGCATGTTGCAGGATGCGATCAGACAATTACTTGAGGATCAGGACTGCGTCAGCACCAGCGCTGCTTCTAACTTGGCAGCAAAGTTGTCACCTGATTCCGACCACAGCTGACGGCGTTCGGCGCCCAGAGCGCGGTCGAGGTCGTGGACGAATTTCAGCAGGCTCCGAATGTTCGATTGCACCATGGGCAGGCTGGGTCCGGCGGCCGCCGATTGGGGGAGAAAATGACTTTCGAGGCCAAAGTTGATCTCCAGATGGTCACGGTTCAGTGCGTCAAAGGCGGGTCCAAAGCAGAAGATCGAGACGCGGACCGGTGCCAGTTTCCATTCTTTGTCGGCCCAATGCCAGAGGTCCCATTGCGCTTCGAGTTCGTAGCCGAAGTTCGGGGACTGGTGTTGTTTGGCCTCTTCAATCATCAGGTCGAAGTCATAACCACCGTCGTAGAGATGTTCGAAGACGGGGGGTTCCACCAATTCGTCCTCGAAGATGCGGAGTTGCATAGTGGGCGAGAGGCGCGAGTAGGGGAACTTCCGCAGCGCGGTGGCGAAGTGGCGCAGCATGTTGTGCTCGGTGTATCCGCGCATCCAATAGGAGAGGTAAAGCCGGTCCATTAGCCGCGTGCCACCTGCCGCAGGGCTTCCACTGCGCGATCGATTTCCGCCGTCGTGTTGTAGACATGTGGCGAGAAGCGCAGGCCGCGCGAATCGCCGGCGGGCGTCATGGCGATGGCCACGCGGTAAACATTCCAGAGCCGATCGTAGACTTTCAGGAGATCGTGTTTCGGAAGATCCACCTTGACCACTCCGCCCGATAGCGCCGGATCGACGTTGGTGCGGACTTGGGCGCCATCGATGGTGGCGAACTGCTGCTTCAGCCGTCCGGTCAGCTGGGTGAGGCGGGCCTCCACTTCGGGCATGCCCATCAGCATCAGAAAATCGATGGCCGATTCAAACGAAACCAGCCGGGCATCGTCACGTTGGCCGAAGATTTCAAATTTGCGGGCACCGACTAGCGTGTTGGACCAACCCGCGCTGACGATAGACGGCCAAAGCTCTTTTTGCCGGGAGGAACGGACATAGAGCAAGCCGGCTTCGAGCGGTCCCATCGACCACTTATGGGCGCTCGCGGCGTAGGAGTCGCAACCGATTTCGCCCAGATTGACGTCGAGCGCGCCAAAGCTCTGTGCGCCGTCCAAGTGCATCCAGATGCCGCGTTCACGGGCCAAAGCGGCGATTTGCCGGGCAGGGAAGCGAATGCCGGTGGTGCTGGTGATGTGCGTGATGGCGATGACCCGCGTGCGGCTGGTGATGGCGGCGCGAATGGATTCCACCAATGCCTCGGAAGAGACGGCGGGTACCGGCACATCCACCTGGATTACCTTGATGCCGTCCCGGCTGGCGCGCACTTTCCAGGAGTCGTTGTTGGAAGGATGGTTGTGGGTCGTGATCACCACCTCGTCGCCGGCCCGCAGATCGAGTCCGCGGACCACCAGATTGGTGCCTTCGCTCGTATTACGGGTGAGTGCGATTTCGTCGGGCGTGACGCTCAACAGGCCGGCGATCTTGCCGCGCAACCGGTCTTCGAGCGGTACATACTTGGCGCGATTCTGAAAGGACGGATTCGCGTGGAAATCGCGCAGGAAGTGCTGGTGACGGTCGAGCACCAGGCGCGAAGCGGGGCAAACATTGGCCGCATTCAGGTAGACCAGCGACTCATCCAACGGGAATTCCCGTTTAATGAGTTGCCAGTAGGCTTCGGTGGAGTCAGCGGCTTTGAGCGCCTGAGCGTAGGCAAGCCAGCTGGGCGGGAGGAGGCGAAAAAGGGCCCGGCGAGTGGTTGGCATCTCCCGATTCTAACCAACTAATCGGCTAACTGACGATAGCGCCCGGCAAAATACAGCAGCGGATCGCTGTCGGTTGCGTCGACGCCTAGCACTTCCCCGAGAAAGATGCGGTGATCGCCGCCATCTAGCACCCTATGGCGGCGGCACTCGATGATGGCCAACGAGTGCGGGAGGATGGGCGCGCCCGAGATGCCGCGACGAAATTCCAGGCCGCCAAAGCGGTCTTCCTGGCGCATGGCGAAGCGCTGCGATAGGTTTCGTTGAGACTGGGCTAAGATATTGATAACAAAAGTGTCTGAAGCTTCAAACGCCCCCAGAACTTGCGATGCGCGATCAATACAAAACAGCACGAGCGGCGGATCGAGTGAAACGGAGGAGAATGAGCTGATGGTGAGTCCGCAGGGGGTGCCGCCCGGATCCATGGTGGTGGCGATGGCCACACCGGTGGCGAAACGGCCGCAGGCGCGCCGGAACTCTTCCGCCGTGGGCGGGTGGTGAGGGCTTTCGGGAGGAATCGCTCTTGACAAGGTGCTAACCCTAATCCTATCATGAGGTTTGCAGTATGATGTGGGCTTTGGCTCATCGATCCTGCCTCTCCAGATCGGAACCGCTTCATGATCAAGCTCGATATTATCAACGAGGTCGTTAACAAGACCGGTATTACCAAGACGAAGGCCGAGATGGCTGTCGAAACGGTTTTCGAAACTATGAAGCGCGCCCTGGCTCAAGGCGAGCGCATCGAACTCCGCGGCTTTGGTATTTTCAATGTGCGCCCGCGTAAGACCGGCATCGGCCGCAATCCGCGCACGGGTGCTGAGGTGGCGATTCCCCCCGGCAAAGCGGTTCGTTTCAAGCCCGGCAAAGAACTGCAGTCTCTCCAGTAAACCTCCTTGCGATGGATTCCCTTTGACGCGCGCCTGTGGCTGCATGTGGGGTTGCTGCTGGCGACTCTGGTATCCACCAGTGCGGCCGGTGCCCGCATCGCCTACAATTTTCACCACAACCTCCCCGCCTTTCGCTTAGACGCCGATCTGCTGGCGATTCTCGAACCGATCGAGCATCCCGAACTACTGTTGGATGGCTTGCCCTTCGCCTTGGTGCTGCTGTTGATTCTGGGTGCCCATGAATTTGGCCACTACTACTTTTGCGTTCATTACGGACTCAACGCCAGCCTGCCCTATTTTCTTCCGGCCCCCAGTTTTATTGGCACTTTCGGGGCCTTCATCCGTATCCGCTCCATCATTTATAGCCGCAGCGACTTATTCGATGTGGGCGTCGCGGGCCCCGTGGCGGGGTTCGCGGTGTTAGTCCCTTGCTTGCTAGTGGGGCTTTGGCATTCGCGCGTGATTCCGGGGATCGCGGAACGCGGGGACATGATCTTCGGCCAGCCCTTGTTCCTGTTAGCCTGCCAATCGCTGATTTTCCCCCATACTCCCTCGGCGGACATTGCCCTGCATCCGGTGGCGCGCGCCGCGTGGGTGGGCTTATTTGCGACGGCCTTGAACCTGCTGCCGATCGGGCAACTGGACGGAGGCCACGTCCTCTACGCCTGGTTCGGCGAGCGTTACCAGCGGCGCAGCTGGATCTTTCTGGCTATGCTGATTCCGCTGGGCTTCTTCTGGTGGCCCTGGCTGGTGTGGGCGGCGATTCTGTTTTGGCTGGGCCGCAAGCACCCGTACATTCACGATGAACAAGGGCTTGACCGGCGTCGTCAGCGTTGGGCGACGGCGGCGGTAATCCTGTTCATCATCTGTTTCATGCCCGCGCCTTTTCGCTATAGCGAATGAAGTAGATGGCTTGAACCGTCAGCGTGATGCCCCATACCGGGGCCACCAGTTCCAGCATCGCCGGCGACAGGTATACCGCCGTCGCCGTCACGCCCGCCGCGAAGATATAGCCCACGGCCAGCGTCAGCAAGCGGTGGCCCAGCAGGGCCATCGAAATCCCCAGCCACGACAGCATCAGTAAGAGCCATTTGCGTAGCGCCCACGTGCGAATGGCGAGCGCCATCTCGTCCGAAAAGCCGCGCTCCAAACCCAGCACGCGCAGAATGGCCAAGTTCTCGCTGACATCGCACAGCATCGCGGCCACCACGCAAGCCGCAATCGTCCAGCGCAGCCAAGGGCGTTGGCCATAGCGAAAAGCCATCGCGATCCAGAGGCTACCGTAGGCGAGGATGAAGGCGAAATCGACCAGCGTATGCAGGCGGAAACCTTCACGCGCGGGAGTGGCCAGCACAATGGTGAGCGTGGGCCAGTCGCGCACCATCTGCAGAGCCATGGTGCTGGTGGAATAGCCCAGCCACGCTTGCTCCGGGTGCGGTGGGGAGAGTCTCCAAAGGACGAGCGCGAGGGCGATCGTCAGCAGGGTGAGCAGGAACAGAGTGCGGGCACGGGTCATTCATCGGCCACCATAGCACGCTACCAAATGGCGCGTTCGTAATGGGCCCGAATGTTTTGGTCGGCGCTCACCAGCGGCGCTTGTTGACAGCTGGCATGGGCGGTGATCATCCGATCGAAAGGGTCGCGCGTCCATTCCATGCGGGTTGCGGTGAGCGTCACTTCGGTAAAAGCCGCGTTGCAAACCGCTAAGCCGATCTGCTTGCCTAACTGCGCGATCACGTCGTCTGGCCGATGCTTGAACTTGCCCACTTCGCGTAAATACTGTATCTCCAGCAGCACCATCGGGGAGATGCGCAGCGATCCGGCATCAATCGCCAACTTGGCGGCGGGGCTAATTCTCTCCGTTAGCCCCGCGTACAGAAATAGGACGGCGTTAGTGTCCAGGTAAACTACACTCCCGGGTTCCACTCGCCGCTCCAGTCCATCGAAATGAGGTCGTCCGGATTGCCCACGATGCAGTCCCGTTTCACCAACCGCTCCATGCGAGAAGGCGGGTCTACCGCCACAATCCGCAGCTTCCGGCCATTCCGCAGAATCTCCACCGGTTCGCCATTCTCCAAAACCTGGTCCAGGATCTGGTAGATGTCTTCTCTCAACTGTGTAGCCGTGACACTCATAACCACACGATACTCCAACCGTACGCCCCTGTCAAGAGAATTATGTACGTGTGCCATTGACTCTGTCGACGTACGTGTTACCCTGGAAGCATGGCTATTGCCGATTCCTACTTTGCCCGCAAGTTCGCAGTAACCGAAAATGATCTCGAAAGCTATCTGGGGGAGGCACTCTCCCAGGGTGGCGATTACGCTGACCTCTACTTTGAGTATGTCGCGACCAGCGCGGTGACGCTGGACGAGGGCATTGTGAAGAGTGCGTCCCAGGGGGTCACCATGGGCGTCGGCATCCGCGTGATTTCGGGCGAACGCACCGGCTATGCCTACTCCGACGATTTGGCCCCCGAACGCATCAAGCACGCCGCCCGCACCGCCGCCTGCATCGCCAGCGGACCTTCCCAAGTGCTGAAGCACGGCCTCATGCAAGGCGAAAAGCGCAATCTCTATCCCGTGCTGACGCCCCCCACCGAACTGGGCTTGCGGGCCAAAGTCGACTTGGTGAAGCGTGCCGACGCGGCCGCCCGGGCCTACGATTCGCGCGTCTTTCAGTGCACCGCCACCTACGCCGATCAGGTGAAGCAGATCCTGGTGGCCACCTCCGACGGCGTGATGAACCACGACACTCAGCCGATGGCGCGTTTGAATGTTTCGCTGCTGGCGAGGCAGGGAAGTGACCTTCCGCAGTCCGGCTACTCCGGCGGTGGAGGGCGCGTCTCGTTCGATTTCTTCTTGAAGGAAAAGACCCCTGAGTACTTTGCCCGCGAGGCGGGCCGCCAAGCCATCGCCATGCTCGATTCGGTGGAAGCGCCGGCCGGCGAAATGACGGTCGTGCTAGGCCCCGGCTGGCCTGGTGTCCTGCTGCACGAAGCGGTCGGCCATGGCCTCGAAGCCGATTTCAATCGCAAGGGCGTCTCGGCCTTCTCCGGCCGGGTGGGCCAGAAGGTGGCCAGCGAGCTTTGCACGGTGGTGGATGACGGCACGATGGAGAACCGTCGCGGCAGTCTGAATTTGGACGACGAAGGGTCGCCCACCCAGCGCAATGTGCTGATTGAAAATGGCATTCTGCGCGGTTACTTGCAGGACAAGCTGACCACGCGCTTAACCGGTGCGCCCAGCACGGGCAGCGGCCGGCGCGAGGGCCATCAGTCGATTCCGATGCCCCGCATGACCAACACCTTCATGTTGGCGGGTGACTCGGATCCGGAGGAAGTGATTCGGTCGGTGCCGAAGGGCCTTTACTGCGTCAATTTCGCCGGTGGCCAGGTGGATATTACCAACGGCAACTTTGTCTTCTCGGCTTCTGAAAGCTACCTGATCGAGGACGGCAAAATTGGCCGTCCGGTGCGCGGCGCCACGTTGATCGGCAATGGTCCGGAAGCGCTCAAATACATCAGCATGGTGGGCAACGATTTGAAGCTCGATGAGGGCGTGGGAATCTGCGGTAAAGAAGGGCAGAGCGTGCCGGTGGGCGTGGGCATCCCCACGGTGAAGATCGATCGCATGACGGTGGGGGGCACGGCATGAAGCCTCTAGAGCTAATTCAAGACGTGGTGAAATTGGCGTTGGAACTGGGCGCCACCGATGCCGAATGCACGCTCGCCGAAGGCGAAGAGTTTTCGGTAAGCGTGCGCGTGGGCGACATCGAGAAGCTGCAGGAGGCCACGTCTCGCTCTGCGGGATTGCGCGTGTTGGTGGGCTTGCGCAGTGGCTCGGCCTACACCTCTGACCTGTCGCCTGAGGGCATTCGCCGCATGGTGCAGTCGGCGGTGGACAATGCCGAGGTAACGGGCGAAGACCCTTTCGCCGGGCTGCCTGAACGCGAAGACCTGGGTCAGCACAGCGCCGACCTGGAGCTCTATGACGAGAGAATTCGTTCGCTGATCGCTTCGGCCAAAATCGATCAAGCCCGCCGCGCCGAATCGGCTTTCATGGCCTACGATCCGCGCATCGACAAGTCAGAAGGCGCGTCCTATGACTCGGGTATCTCCGGCCGTTACTTCGCCAACTCCCGCGGCTTTGCCGGCGGTTACGCCAGCTCGCAATGCTCGCTGACGGCGGTGCCGGTGGCGAGCCAGGATGGTGCCATGGAGCGCGACTACTGGTATTCGAGCGCCCGCAGTCCGCAGAAACTCGATACGCCGGAAAATGTCGGCATCATCGCCGCCAAGCGCACGCTCCGTCGCTTGGGCGCGCGCAAAGTGAATACCCAGAAGGCCGCCATCGTCTTTGAGCCGCGCATGGCCCGCATGTTGTTGAGCCACATTTGCGAAGCGGTGGATGGCGACTCCATCTATCGCGATTCCAGCTTCCTCACCGGTAAGCTGGGCGAGCGCGTGGCCAGCGAAAACATCACCATCATTGACGACGGCACGTTGCCCGGACGTTGGGGCACCGCGCCATTCGATGCCGAAGGCGTGCCCACGCGCCGCACGATGATCATCGAAAAGGGCATCCTCAAGAGCTATCTCCTGAACACTTACACCGCCAAAAAGCTGGGCTTGAAGACCACCGGCAACGCGGGCCGCGGGCTATCGGGTGCCGCCTACGTGCAGAATGGCAACTTCTACCTGGAGCCTGGTACGTTGACGCCCGAAGACGTGATCCGGCAAGCCGGCACTGGGCTCTACGTCACGGAATTGCTGGGCGACGGCGTCAACATCGTCAATGGCGATTACTCGCGCGGCGCACAAGGGCTGTGGATTGAGAACGGCGAACTGGCTTACCCGGTGAGTGAAGTGACGATTGCCAGCACACTGATGGAGATGCTAAATTCCATTGAGGCGATCGGTGCGGACTTGGAGTTTCTGAGCACCATGGCCGCGCCCACTTTGATGATCCGGGAGATGACGATTAGTGGCAGCTGAGTCCCGTCGGCTGGCGTTGATCGCCGTGGGCACTCTAGGTCTGGTGGGCGGCGGGATTTATTGGCTGATGCGCCCGGTGCCCGTGAAAGAAGATGTGAAGATCACGGCGGAGGCCAAGGCCTACGTGAAGTTTCTGGCCCTGGGCGACGTCGGCATGACGGCGGCCGAGGCCTTCAACGGCACCAAGTTAGTGGAAATCAAAGGCACCATCGGCAACCAAGGCTCTCGTGCGCTGAAGCAAGTCGAGATCACCTGCGTATTCTACGACCCCTACAATCAAATCGTTTTGCGCAACCGCCAACCGATCGTCCGCGCGGCCACCGGCGGGTTGA
>JAYVRS010001120.1:0-2942 GCA_043776185.1 Bryobacteraceae bacterium
TCCCTCCAAAAACGCCTGGTCGGCGGCGAGATTGGGATGATCATCGGGGTTCAGGCAGAGGCGGCAATCGCCCACTTGAATGCGCGTACCGGCGGGGAAGAGCCAGCGCGTAGTGGTGGAGTGTGCGCGCTGTTCGGTGCGTTCGAAGGAGTGAAAGAGAAACAGCTTATTCTTCACGACGGGCACGCCCACGGTATAGCCGAACTGATTGCGCCGGTAAGGGGCGCGCGGCACCAGTGGCGATCCATCAGGCCGCGAACCGGAGGAGTTATTGAAAAAGCCGTTCGAGTTGAGCACCTGGTTTTGCAAGAACTCGTAAGCATCGCCGTGAATCCGATTCGTGCCGGACTTAGTCTGGATCAACACCGCCGTACCGCCGCGGCCAAACTCAGCGGAGAAGGCATTCGTCAACACCACAAACTCCTTAATGGCCGAGATATTCACATTTTGGCGCGACATTCCCTCGGATGAGTCGTCGTTGTTGACGCCATCGATTTGGAAGGAAGCTGAACGAGAGCCGGTGCCATTGAAGGAAACGTAGGAGCCCGAAGAGAGCGTTGGGTTATTGACGCCGGAGTAAGAGCCGGAGGACTGAAAGCCGGGCATCATCTCCACCAGGGAGAGAAAATTGCGGGAGGACAGAGGACGGTCCTCAATGGTCTTTTCGTCCAACGACGACTTCTGCTCGCCCCGCGTCATTTCGATCAGCGACGCATCGGACTCAACCGTTAGCTGAGTGGACACGGTGGCGGGGGTGAGCTTGAAGTTGGCCACACGAGTGGTGGAAAGGTCAATCTGGGCGTTGCGCTGGACGGCACCAAAGCCACCGGCCTCGGCCGTCACTTCCCACGGCCCGAGCGAGAGGAACGAGAGCAGGTAGTAGCCACCCTGATTGGTAGTGGACTCGCGCAGGGTGCCCGATTCCGGATTGCGCGCGGTCACCTTGGCGCCAACAATGGCGGCACCGGTGGTATCGGTGACGTGGCCTTCGAGTTGTCCACTGACGGTCTGCGCCGTGGCGCGGAGTGCAAAAAGCAAGATAAGGATCGTACGCATGAGTGCCTTTCCGACGATGGTAACGCTATTGGGAGCGGCAAGCGAGAAACGAGCCCTTGGCCTCGTGGCTACGGTTGGGCGCCGGGACGGTGCGCGTGCGGGCCGGCCAACGTGACATCGAAGACTTCCGCTGGTTAGGGAATTGGCGTAACACCCTGGCATCGCCGTTTATCTTTGTATGCCACGCATCGGGATGTGGCCCATCGGCATACCGCCGCGTCTGGCAGGGTCGATTC
The DNA here is from genome assembly GCA_043776185.1 of Bryobacteraceae bacterium. Taxonomy (GTDB): domain Bacteria; phylum Acidobacteriota; class Terriglobia; order Bryobacterales; family Bryobacteraceae; genus JALHNI01. The sequence continues at coordinate 1,293 of JAYVRS010001120.1, forward strand.
CAGTCCCCAGTCTTGGTCGGCCGTGCGGGATCCCGCGCTTGAAGCTACCACCCTACGGTCCACCGAATTGAACCCCGTGCGATCCCGGATGGTGGCCCGAGCGAAAGATAGGGAGGACGCGTTGAATTTCGTTTGCTTAAACCCAGGATGCGGGGAGGTGCTCTGTACCCTGGGGCCATCTTGCGCGTCGGTATAGATTGCGGGAAAATTCGTTTGGGCAGTGGCTTTGCTTAGATGGAAGTCGGCAAATCGCTGATTTCAATAATCTTACGACGCGTTGGCTGGCCCGTTTTCTCAGCGCCTTCATCGCACGAGGGTGAAGGCGGTGACGGTGAGGGCGAGGGTGGAGTCGAGTTCCGGAACCTCGAGCGCTACTACTTGAGGGGACACGAGCAGGTACCGGCCCGCGAGGAGTTTGCGGACGTCGCCGGCGTCCTGTGAGGCAGTGGGCCGCCCGAAACGCAGCTCTCCGGCAGGGGTGGTGATCGCCAGCTCGCCTGAACTGTCGATGCGTAACTTGCCCCCGGTGAACTCCACTTTTGCGGCTGCTAAACGGGCAGCGGAAGTGAGAAGGAAGCGAGCCTCCTTGTCCGTCCAAATGAGAGAGACGCCGGGCCAGAGATCTTCCCACCAGAGCTGGCCGAACAGGCGCGTTTCGGGCTTCGGTTCGCCGAGCGATTCGCGGAGCGGGTCGCGGGGATCGAGCGGCTGAATGACACGGTCGATCTGAGAATCGGGAAAGGTGATCCGCAGCGTGGCCGCCGCCGGGGCCGCTTCCTCGGCAGACCGGCCTTCGGCATCGTCGTGTAGTGGGCTGACGCGACTTCGCTCGGGCGTCGCCGAGCACTCCAACGTCGCCTCACGCGCGCTGAAGGACCATGCGATGCTTGCCGAACGTGCGGCGAAGCGTCCATACGGAAGTTGACGAAACGGCGTCATGGACTGAGCCCAAGCCGCGGCGGTAAAGGCGGTAAAGGCGGTAAACAGGTAAAAAACGTATAGCTTTTTCATGGTGTCATCAGTTCAGGCGAAATCGAAGCCGCAAATGCGACACGCGCCCGCGAAAAAAAGGGCGCGGGCCGAAGCCCGCGCCCTCAATTAATCGCGGTTAGCGGATGATCAGCTTCACCAGGAGAGCGTCCCAGTCGCTCGAATCGCCCGAGCTGGACGTTCCCACCAGCACTAGAGCTCCGCTGGAGGGGTCAAAGGCGAGGTCGGAGAACCAATCGTCGTTCCAGTAACCGAAGTAAGTGGCGTGTTCGAAGGCCGTGCCTTCGCTGGACATCTTCACCAGGAAACCGTCCGTGCCGCCGGCTTTGTGGCTCTGCAAAGCGTCCCTGCTCACCGGCAGATTTAGCGACTGGGTACTGCCTGCGACAAAGGCGTGGTCATATTCATCGAGCGCGATGCTGCGGCCGTAATCTTCGTCCGCCCCACCGTAGTAAGTGGAGTAGAGCACGCGGCCGGTGGAGTTGAGCTTGACGATGAAGGCGTCCGCATAACCTCCGCCGTAGTGCGGCTGGAAGCAGCGGTAAGTGGTCGGGAAGCTGTAAGAGCGTGTGTAACCCGTCACGTAAGTGATGCCCGCCGCATCAATCGCCAAGCCGAGGCCGGCGTCTTCGCCTTCGCCGCCAATCAGCGTCGAGTATT
>JAYVRS010001121.1:0-2937 GCA_043776185.1 Bryobacteraceae bacterium
TGGCCCGGGCAATGACCCGACGGGTCTGCACATGCAGAACTTCATTGCGGCGTGCCGGTCTCGCAATTACAAAGACCTGCACGACGAAATCGGCATCGCTTACTTAAGCGCTTCGATGTGCCACTTGGCCAACATCAGCTACCGGGTGGGCCGCAAGCTCACTTTGCAGGCAGGCCCCAAGTTCTTGAACGATCCGGAAGCCAATAAGCTGCTGACGAGGGATTACCGTAAGCCGTATGCGCTCTAGGCTGGCACCTTCCCGCTGGGCTGTGATGCTTTTTTGAGCGTGGCCATGCTCAACGCCGGGCTCAACGCCAAGCATCTGATCGAAGTGACGCCATACGATCCCGCGCACCCTGACGCGATTGAAGCCTTCCACATCCCGCCCAGCCCGTCTTTGAGGGCCGCAACTCCCGATGGCAACTGAGAGATGGCTGTACTTTGACCTCCGAATCACTTGGACTGTTTGCCAGCCGACGGCGTAGTCGTGGGATACATTCTATAGCGGTTGCGACCCCACGGCTTACGCCGTGGGCTAGTAAGAAAAGAGTTAGTGTTTTGACCGCGTGTTTTCTATTTTTCTGCGTGGGCCGAGTTTTTTAGCCCACGGCGTAAGCCGTGGGGCTCGGCTTTGGCCTTTCACTAGATAAAAATCATTTGTGACGATTTATGTTGTATTCCTGTCTGTTTTGTGATATCTAGTCATAGGACTAGATATACCAGTCGCCGAAAGGACCTCCCCCATGGGTTTCGCCACCAAAGTTCAGCTCATCAAACGCCAAGCCAGCGAGCAGTGGTATATCAACTTCCCCTCCGCCGTCGCCCAGGCCATGGAGTTCTCGCGCGGCGAGACCGTCGAGTGGCTCGTCGAAGATAAGTCCCTGCTGGCGTTGCGCCGCCTCGAAGCTCCCCCAACCGTTCTAAAAACAACTCCGGCGGCCTCCTCCCGCAGTTCGAAAAACTCTGGGAACAATGCGTCCCCGCCTTCGCCCAGCGCCGCGTTGCCGACCGGGCGCGAACCCTCGCGCTAAGTCTCCTGTTATGCCTTGGCCGCCGCACCGTCACCGGCTTACTTACTACTTCCGGATCGCAGTTTCAAGATTGGACCGCCAGTTATCGCCTCTTCTCGAAAGACCGCTTACCGGCCCCGGAAATCTTCGCCGTCGTCCGCCGGGCCATCGCCGGTCAACTCCCCGCCGGCGCGCCCTTTCACGCCGTGCTCGATGATACATTGCTGCGGCGCGCTGGACTGCGCACGCCCGGCGTGGCTTGGCGCCGCGACCCGCTCGGTCCGCGCTTCCAGACTAACTTCGTCCGCGCTCAGCGCTTTGTCCAAATCTCCGGCGTTATGCCCGGAAATACCGGAAATAATGGTGCCTTTCGCCTGGCTCCCATCGCCTTTATTCATGCACCTACGCCCACCAAACCGAAGCGTCCCGCCACCGTCGCGCAGACCGCGCAGTACCGCCGCGAATCCGCCGCTGCTCGTCTCAGTTTGCGCGGTGCCCAGCAGATGACTCAGCTCCGCCAGTCGCTCGATCAGGACCCCGGCGGTGCCGCTCGCGCCTTGATTGTCGCCTTCGACGGCGGCTACACGAACTCCACCGTTTTGAAGCAACTCCCGCCCCGCACCATCGCCATTGGCCGCCTTCGTAAAGACGCCAAGCTCTACCGCATCCCCGCGCCCGCTCCCGGTAAATCCACCGGCCGGCCACGCCGTTATGGAGTGCGCGCTCCTACTCCCGAACAGCTCCGCACCGACGTCACTACGCCCTGGCAAACGATAACTTTCGCTCACTCCGGCGTGTCCCACGCGCTGCGATTTAAACAGATATCGAACTTACTCTGGCGCGCCGCCGGCGTCGACCAGTTACTCCAATTAATCGTCATTGCGCCGCTAGCTTACCGGCTCCGCAAAGGCTCGAAGTTACTCTACCGCGATCCCGCTTTTCTCCTCTGCACCGATCCCCAACTTGACCCACGCCAAGTCATTGAATCTTACTTTCAGCGTTGGGATATTGAAGTCAACTTCCGCGACGAAAAGACCCTACTCGGCGTGGGCCAGGCGCAAGTGCGCCATGCCGTCTCTGTCCAATCAGCGCCCGCGCTCGCCGTCGCCGCTTATGGCTTGTTACTCGTTTCCGGTCAACTCGCTTTCGGCGCTTCCCGTGACGGCTTACTGCCCCCACCCCAATGGGCCGCCGCTTCCCAGGGTCCCCGGACCTCCACTCAACATCTCCTCCACCAAATCCGCGCCGAGGTCTGGGGACGCGGCCTCGGCCTCGATACTTTCTCCGGCTTCGCCGCTAAATCCACCCCCACCACCAAGCCCCATAAACCCTCTTTCCCCCTCGCTTCTGCTGTTTGTTACGCCAATGCTTGAGAAATATAAGGCCAAAGCCGAGGCCCACGGCGTAAGCCGTGGGGCACGAACCGCGTAACAATGTGCCCCACGGCTTACGCCGTGGGCTAGAAGGCGCGTCCGCTGGCCGGGAAGAAAGTAGAAATCAAGCGGTCGAGGCACTAACTCAACTCGTCATAGCGCGATAACGGACCACCGCTGAGTACGGTTTTCCAATGGATGAAATACTCATCGGTCTTGCGATAGCCGCTGTGGTCTTTCTTGACCCGCGCGGTGCAATCGACCACGTAAACGTTGGGCGTCTTTTCCAGCGTGATCGACTTGCTGCGAGGGCCGCCGCGCCCCAGGGCCTTATGGAACCCGTCGGAGACATCGGCGAAAAGAAACGTGCCTAGGACGGCATCCTGCTTGGAGTGATAGACCAAGCAGCGGTTACAACTCTCCATGGCCGCAAAGAATTTCTCATCGGGCTCGAGTAGGTGGTTATCGACGGCGGGGGCGGACATGATCAGGTTGTCGACAAAGACCTTGTTCGGATTTTTCAAGGCGGCTAGCGCGACTCTTGCGCCGAGCGA
>JAYVRS010001122.1:0-2936 GCA_043776185.1 Bryobacteraceae bacterium
GGTCGCGGCCCTAGTTGACGGCGGCAAAGTTGCGCTTCGGCAAGACGTAAGCTGACACGACGCTTTCCACTCCCTCATTGTCAATCGCCTTGACGCCAATCACGGCATCGTCGATCGACAAGTTGCGCAAAGTGAACTCGCTCACTTTCCCCACATAGACCTCGCGCTCCCAAAAGGGAGCGGTCGTCGAACGAACCACCACCGCATATCCAGCCAAGTCCGACTCTGTGCCCAGCTTCCATTTCAGAACGGCATCCACCGTCTGTTTGCCGCGAGCCAGGTTCGGCTGCACGTTGTAGCCACTCTCCGCCTCGGTCTTCGTCACATCGCGGCTCACCACCGGAGCGCCCGGGGCCAGCGCGAGGCTCGCCAGCGCCGCTCCGTTCACCCGCGCCACTTGCGCGCAGTACTCCGGGGAGGCGTGCGCAAACGTATCCTCAGGCGAGTGTTGCTTCTTCAAGTCTTCAGCGACCGTGGTCAACCTCACCCCTGCATAGCCCTGGTTATTGAAAGCCGTGTGATCTCCGCCGCGGCCAAAACGATCATTGCGGAACACCGCATCCACCTTCATCCCTGGAAGATAACGTTCACTGGTATCCCGCACATAGCGAGCTATCGCGCGGGACGGCGAATCCATTGGATCCTCAGAGAAGACGCGCACCACGTTCGATACCTTTAAGCCTTGCCCGTTATCGTCATTGCCAATGATGTCGTTGTTGAGCACGGCTTCGATCTTCATGCCGGACTTCTTGGCGTTGGTGGCGTAGCCCAACGCGCCCAGCAGACCGTATTCCTCGCCGGACATGGCGATGAACACCACCGTCTTGTCGAACTCGAAAGCGCTCATGACGCGGGCTAGCTCCATCACGGCGGCTACGCCAGAGGCGTCATCGGAAACACCGGGAGCCTTCGGGGCGGCCGCCGAAGCAGCGTTGTCAATCGCCGCCGGAGCGGTGCCCACCGCGGGCTTCCGCACCAACACCACGGAGTCGTAGTGCGCGGTGATCAGCACGTGGACGTCGGGTTGAGTCTTGCCCGGCAACACTGCCACCACGTTGGTCACCTCCACGTCGCGCATCATGCGGCCGCGCTTCTTAGCCAGATGTTTGTCCAGGCTCACCTTCAGCCGCGGCGACATGGCCGTGAACTGCTCCTGAATCCAGCGCGTGGCCTCGTGGATCTGCGTCGAATGGATATCGCGCGTCCCAAACGACTCCAACTTTTGCAAAGTCTCCGCGATGCGCTCCGCCGAGACCCCGGCCGTCACTTTTTCCACCATGGGGTGCAATCTTTTGGGGGCCTGGGCCCAAATACTCACCGCGATCAGGGCCAACGCTGGTCTCATGATAATTTCGCCTTTACCTTTTCGCTGATCACTTTGCCATCCACGCGCTTGCCGACGAATTTGGCTTGGACGGCTTTCATCACCAGCCCCATTTGCTTGGCCGTGGTGGCGCCGGTGGCGGCCATGGCTTCGACAATGGCGGCGTCGATCTCCGCTTCCGAAGGAGCCGACGGCATGTAAGCTTCGATCAGCGCCAGTTCCGCTTCTTCCTTCACAGCGGCGCCTTCGCGACCGTTGGCGCGGAAGACGTCGGCCGATTCGCGGCGTTGCTTCAGCAACGTATTCATCACTTGGAGCTCGGCCGTCTCGTCCGGCTCCTTCATATTGTCGGCCTTCCATTTCATCAGCGCGGTCTTCAACATCCGCACCGTTCCGAGCTTCAGCTCATCTTTCGCCTTCATGGAGGCCACCAGATCTATTTGCAATTGAGCGAGGAGTGACATGCTGTCTGATATTCTAAGGAATAAGCGCTTCTCGCGTCCTTATTTAATTCAAACCATGTACATTAAGAAACAACGGTTGCTGACCCCTGGGCCCACTCCGCTGCTGCCCCAGGCCCTGCACGCGATGATGGGCGCCGACATTCACCATCGCACCGAGGATTTTCGGCAGCTCTACAAATCGGTTCTGGCGGACATGAAAACCGTCATGGGTACCCAGAATGACGTCATTATTCTGGTCTCCTCCGGCACTGGGGCGCTCGAAGCCTCGGCCGTTAACTTCCTTTCGCCCGGCGACGCTGTGTTGATTCTGAGCGCCGGCAAGTTCGGCGAGCGCTGGGAGAACGTCGCCAAAGCCTATGGGCTGCGCGCCGTCACCCTGAAGTCGCCCTATGGCGAAGTGGTGTCGCCCGAACGAGTGGCCACGGCGCTTGCGGAAAACCCCGATATCCGTGCCGTGATGCTGCAGGCGTCGGAGACCTCAACTGGTTCCGCGCATGACGTCCAAGCCATCGCCGCGTTGGTCAAGAAGACTCCCGCCATCCTCGTGCTCGACGCGATCACCGGCCTGGGGACCATGCCGCTCGACATCGACGGCTGGGGGCTCGACATCGTCGTCGGTGGCTCACAAAAAGCCTTCATGATTCCGCCCGGTATCTCTTTCCTGTCGATCAGCCAGAAGGCCTGGGCGCTCAACGAAGCGGCCAAGCTTCCGCGCTTCTACTTCGACCTCAAACGCGAATTGAAGAATGCGGTCAACGGCGAATCCGCCTGGACGCCCAATACGTCGCTGCTGCTGGCCATGGCGGAGAGCCTGAAGTACATCAAGGCGCTCGGCATGGATAAGCTGGTGGCTAACGCGCAGATGCTGGCTCGCGCCATGCGGGCGGCGGCCTCCGCCCTTGGCTTGGAAGTCTTCTCGTCGGCTCCCGGCGGCAGTGTGACGGCGATTCGTGCTCCTCAAGGCATGAATTCCGGAGTGATCGTCAAAGAATTTCGCCAGCGCTTCGGAGCCATCATCACCAACGGCCAAGGCGAAATGCAAGGCCAAATCTTCCGCATCGCCCATTTGGGCTATTTCGACTTCATGGATCTGTTTGCCATGGTCGCGGCGCTCGAAATCATCTTGAATGCCAATGGCCATCCGGTCG
>JAYVRS010001123.1:0-2932 GCA_043776185.1 Bryobacteraceae bacterium
CCTGCATCGCCGCCCGCATCGATGCAAAGCGCGTCGTCTGCACGCCGATGATGCGAATGGCCGGATTATGGGCCTTCACCGCGATGGCGATGCCGCCCAACAGGCCGCCGCCGCCCACCGGAATCACCACGGCCTCCATATCCGGCAGTTGCTCAATCAATTCCAGGCCAATCGTCCCCTGCCCCGCGATGATGGCGTCGTCGTTGAAGGCATGGATGTAGGTGAGCCCCTCCGCTTCGCCGAGGCGCAAGGCTTCCTGATAGGCCTCATCATAATTGGCGCCGTGAAGGTGGACTTCGGCACCATATTGACGGGTGGCGGTCACCTTAGTGAGCGGCGCAGTGAGCGGCATAACGACGGTGGCACGAATGCCGAGCCGCGTGGCATGGTAGCCCACACCTTGGGCATGATTGCCAGCGGACGCGCAGATGACGCCGTGCCGACGTTCATCGTCACTCAATTGGAGCAGTTTGTTCAGCGCCCCCCGCTCTTTGAAGGAGCCGGTCATTTGTAAATTTTCGAGCTTGAAGAAAACGGAGTTGCGGGCGACGCGCGAAAAGTTCTCGGAGTAGGCGCAAGGCGAAACGAAGATGGCTTCGCGAATGCGATCACGGGCGGCTTGGATGTCGTCGATGGTCACCATGCGTATGAATGACGATAGCATTGCCAACATGGACGTCTTGCATAAGTCTCTCGCCGACATGTTCATTCTCTCGCTGCCGTGGATCGAAAAGATCGCGCGGCCGATGGTGGTTTACCTTCTGCTGATCGTATTGCTGCGCATCTTCGGCAAACGCGAACTCGCCCAGTTGAACCCCTACGACCTGATCGTGCTGCTGTGCCTGTCGAACACGCTCCAGAACGCGATTATCGGCGAGGACAACTCGGTCACGGGAGGCTTCCTGGGCGCCTTCGCGCTGCTCGCGATCAACTTCGCGACAGTGAGGCTGCTTTACCGGCACCCGCGGCTGGAAGCCTTGGTGGAGGGCACACCGACGGTGCTGATCGACAAGGGCGAGGTCTGCCATGACGCTTTGCGGAAGGAGATCCTGACGCTGGCGGAGCTTGAGTCCGTGGCCCACCGCCAAGGCTTCGCGGACCTCGACGAAATCGAGCGCTGCGTGCTGGAGCCCAACGGCACCTTTGGCATTCATCCCAAGCTCTCCCCGAAGGATCCCAATGCGGAAATCCTCCTCAAATTGACGGCGATCCAAAAGCAACTGGCCGCGTTGGGGGCCAAGTAATCCAACTATGATGGTTTCAGCGATATCTACATCATGCGCCTCTTTAATTGCTTTCTTGCCGCCGCTGCCCTGGCCTCTGCCGACACAAACTCGGACGCGGTAGCCGTCCTAGCTGGGAAGTGTCAGCAATGTCACAACCAGCAGATGCAGATGGCTGGGGTACGGCTGACGTCGACAGCTGACCTCACCGCCAACCGGGACCGCGTGCTGGCCGCCATCGCCTACACCGGCAAAGTGAAAATGCCGCCCACCGGCAAACTGGCCGCCGCCGATTCGGCACTGCTCGCCACTTGGCTCGCCGCCGGGGCGGTCTTTCCCACCAATGGCCCGCCCGCCGCCAAGGCTTCCACCTGGTGGGCCTTTCAGACGCCCGTCCGCCCGTCGGGAGACAATATTGACCACTTCATCAACGCCAAGCTCTCCGAAAAAGGCCTGAAAACCGCCGCCCCCGCCGACAAGCTGACGCTCATTCGCCGCGCCACCTATGACCTGCATGGGTTGCCGCCGACCAACGCGGAGATCCAGGCCTTCGCCGCCGACACGCGTCCCGACGCCTACCGGCAGCTAATTGAAAAGCTGCTCGCTTCGCCTCGTTACGGCGAAAAGTGGGGCCGCCATTGGCTCGACCTCGCCCGCTACGGCGACACCTCCGGCTTCGAGCAGGACCCCTATTTGCTCTACTCCTGGCGCTACCGAGACTACGTCATCAAGAGCTTCAATGACGACAAGCCCTATGATCGCTTCATCAAAGAGACCATCGCCGGCGACGAGATCTATCCGGAGGAACCCGAGGCCCAGCAGGGCACCGGCTTCTACACCGTCAGCGCCAACCGCGATATGCTCTATAAGCAAGAGCGAGAGAATCGCGTCGAAACCCTTACCGACTTTACCGACACCACCAGCGGCGTCTTTCTGGGCTTGACAGTGGGCTGCGCGCGCTGCCACGACCATAAGTTTGACCCGATTCCCCAGCGCGACTACTTCCGCATGCAAGCCGTCTTCATGCCCCACCAGAAGACGCGCATCTTCCTGCACTACAACAACGCTCGCGGCTACGACTTGAACGAGAACACGCGTACGTTCCGCCTGCAGGAGTTGGGCTCCCAGATGATGGCCCTGCTCGATCCGCATCGCAAGGCATTGCGCGAATCGACACTGGCGAAGATGTCGCCCGAGGTGAATGCGGCGTTTAAAACTCCGGATGATCAGAAGACGCCCGAGCAGAAGAAAATTACCGACCAGTTTCAGAAGGAAGTGGAGCCCACGGACGCCCAGGTCTACGCCGTTCTTGCGAAGGACGACGCCGACCGGCTCGACCAGATCGAGAAGAAGCTGGTAGCGATGTATAAGAACTTCGCGCCAGGCCCCTTTTCGCCTGGATTGACGGACCTCAGCCGCGAATCGCCACGCACCTTCCTGCCCCCTAAAGGCGGCGGTGAAGGCGAGGAGGTGGGCCCCGGTGTTTTGACCGCCCTCGGTGGTGGCGACATTGCGCCGCCGCCGCTGACCGCCGAAACCACGCAGCGGCGCAAGGGCTTGGCGGAGTGGATCGCGTCGCCCACCAATCCGCTCACCGCGCGCGTCATGGTCAACCGCATTTGGCAGTTCCACTTCGGCCGCGGCATCGTCAACACGCCTTCTGACTTCGGCACTCGCGCCACCGCTTCGCACCGCGAGTTACTCGATTG
>JAYVRS010001124.1:0-9871 GCA_043776185.1 Bryobacteraceae bacterium
AGCACCGGGCGGCAGGGCATCAGGTGAAAGTCGTTCACCGGGTAGAGTTCCATCTGCCAGCCGTCGGGGTTCAGCGACTGCTGATGGTAACCCTTCTGGTAGGCGAGGCCCACCCCGATGAGCGGCAGGCCGGCGTCGCTGGAGCCCTTCATGTGGTCGCCGGAAAGGACTCCCAGACCGCCGGAGTAGACCGGGAGACAGTCGGTGAGGCCGTACTCCATGGAGAAGTAGGCGATGAGCAGATTCTCGTCGCCAGGCTGCCTGAGGTCCATGGGCGCCCGCTTCATATAGGTGTCGAAGCGTTCGCAGGCTCGATCATAGACGGCCATGTAGCGGGGATCGGCGGCGGCGCGCGCGAGGGTCTCCTGGGGCAGGCTGCTGAGCATGAGGACGGGATTGTGGCTTGAGCGCCAGGCGATGGGGTCCAGCCGGCGGAAGACGGTTCGCAAGTGATGGTCCCAACTCCACAACAGGTTGTGGGCCAGTTCAGGAAGTCGCTTGAGGGACGCCGGCAGCGCGGGGTTCACCTGAAGTTCGCGGTAGGAAGGAATTTGGAAGGACATCTAGTTTTTGAGAGAAAAACGATCGGTTTCGGAGTAGCTTAAATTAAGTTTCTTAAATGAAGTCAAATCAAATGAGGCATCTTATACAATTGCGTCATGAAATTGAGTGCTCAAGAGGAGTACGGGCTCCGTTGCCTGCTCCACATGGCGCGACAGGGTGAAGGGGCCAGCCTCAGTATACCCGAGATTAGCCGCGCCGAAGGCCTGTCCGTCCCGAACGTTGCCAAGTTGATGCGATTGTTAAGGATGGGGGGATTCGTGGCGAGCGTGCGAGGACAATCGGGAGGGTATACGCTCTCTCGAACGTCGGAGCAGATCACGGTAGGGTCGGTTCTTGAGCTACTGGGGGGCCGACTGTATGGACCGTCGTTCTGCGACCGTCACTCGGGTTTACAAGATACCTGCGCCCACCACAGCGACTGCAGTCTGCGGTCGGTGTGGCAAACGCTGCAATCGATGATTGAGCATGTGCTGAACCGGATGACGCTGAAGGATTTGCAGCGGGACGAAAAAGAGATGATGCGGTTTTTAAATGAGCGTACGGGGCAGTTGTTGCCGGTGACGCAGATTCGCCACAGCGCTTAGCTTAGTGAGCCTCTTCGGCTTTCTTTTTCTTGCGCTTTTTTTTGGGCTTGTCGGATGACGCATCGGGGGCGGCCGTTTTGGTAGCTGGGGCTTTAGCGGTAGGCTCCGGTTTGGCGACCGGCTCAGGCTTGGCTTTCCCTTCTGGCCTCGCTGGGGGAGCTTCCTTTTTGGCGTCGGCGTGGAGAACTTTCTTATCCGTCTTGTCGGGAGGGCTGTCCTTTTCTTTCTTGCCGGACGATTTTTCGGCCTTCTCCGGTTTCTGGTGCGCGTCGGGCTTTTCGGCTTTACCGCGTTCCTCTTTGGGATGTTCGTCTTTGGGGGGTTCCTCTTTTTTCGATGCGCCCTTTTTGGGCTCCTCTGCGGCGTGCTCTGCCTTCTTGCCGTGTTCGTCTTTTTTCGCCTCGCCCTTGCCGTGCTCGGCTTTGGCTTCGCCGTGCTCGCCCTTCTTGGCCCCTTTTTCTTCCTCGGGCTCCGGTTTCGGTTTGGGCTTGTTGTATTGGACGATGATGGAGACGCGGCGATTGTTAGCCGCGCCAGGATCGTCTTTTTTCATCAGCGCCTGGTCGGCGAAGCCGCGGACTTGTTTCACTTGGTCGGGGCGTAATCCGCTTTCTTGCATGAAGCGGCGGGCGGCGTTCGCCCGGTCGCCGGAGAGCTCCCAGTTGGAGTAGCCATTGCGGCCTTTGACGGGACGCGAATCGGTGTGCCCTTCAATCATCACGGTGTTTTCCATCGTGGCGAGTTGTTGGGCCAGCTTGGCTAGCACGTCCTGGCCATTCTTGCTGGGGTCCGGCGAACCGCTGTCGAAGAACATGCCCTTTTCGGTTTCCATCAGCTCCACGCGCAACCCTTCCGAGGTGACGGTCATTTTAACCTGATCCTTCAGCTGCTCGGGCATCTCCTGCATCGCGCTCTGCAGGGACTCTTTCAACTTATCCATGTTGGTCTGATCGAGCGTCACCGATTGGCCGGAGCCCCCCATCCCACTGCCCACCTCCTTGCCCGAACCCGCCGGATCATTGAAGTAACCGGCCACCGACTGTTTGACGTCTTCAGACGAGCCCACCAGCCACATCACCATAAAGAATGCCATCATCGCTGTGACGAAGTCGGCATAGGCTACCTTCCACGCACCACCGTGGTGGCCGGCGGCCATTACCTTCTTCTTGATGACGATAATGGCTTGATTGTTGGCTTCAGACATAGTTAGTGCGAGTTACTAGTAGTTACTTTTCGGCGCCGCCACGGCACGCGCCTTCCATCTCTTTAAACGTCGGCCGAACGTGACCGGGGATCTGGCGGCGGGCGAACTCCACCGCCAAAATCGGTGCCGCGCCCTTGATAAAGGCCATCACGCCGGCCCGCAGAAACTTTAGATACTCCATCTGACCGTCGTTCATCTTTTGCATGTTCGTCGCTAAGGGCCCCAGAAAGCCGTAGCAAAGCAAAATGCCCAGGAAGGTCCCCACCAGCGCGGCGCCTACTTTGTGGCCAATCTCGGCCGGCGGTCCGCCGATGGAGCCCATGGTGATCACGACGCCCAGAACGGCGGCGACGATCCCCAAGCCGGGCAGCGCGTCCGAGACCTGCTGCAGTGCATGCACCGGCTCATTGGCTTCGTGGTGGTGGATATCCATATCGCACTCCATTACCGTATCGAGCTCGAAATGACTCACGCCTCCCGAGATCGCCGTGCGTAACGTATCGCAGACAAAGTGCAACGCGTGATGATTCTTGATCAAAGCCGGATACTTCGAAAAAAGCGCGCTTTTGGCCGGATCGTCCACATCGGCTTCCAGCTTATTCATGCCATTCTTGCGGGCATAAGCGAAGATTTCGTTCAGCATTTTCAGCGCATCCAGATAGAATTTTTTGCTGTAGGGGCTGCCCTTCAGCACCCCGATCAGGCCGTGGATGATGGCGATCACCGTCGAGATCGGGTTGGCGATCAGCAGAGTACCCAAAGCCGCGCCGCCGATGATCACCAGTTCGGCCGGCTGCATCAGCACTTCCAGATGGCCATGCTCCATCAGGTAACCGCCAATCACGGCTCCGATAACAATGACGATTCCGATAATGGCGAACATGTTGGCCTGTTGCTTCCTCCGAGGTTGACGGCGCCACGGGGTGGAGTCGCCGTCTTAGAGGTACTTATCGGATGGCGTTACGGGAACTTGACGTGATATCCGGTTTGGGTGGCTAACGGAGTTACAGTTAGTGCACCGAATCTACTATAGCGAGGCAGTAATTTGTAACTTCCTCCAGCCAACAGCATCAGCCGTGGGGTGCATTCCAAGGTTGTTCGTGCCCCACGGCTGGCGCCGTGGGCTAGTAAGCACCCCCTGGTAAGGGGTAAGGTATCAAATGGGTTGCGGAGTACTGCATAGCGATGAGCCTGGATGGATTTACCGGTGGCCCGAAGGGCGAGTACGACTGGATTCCGGCTGAGCCCTAGAGTCAGCGGAAGTCGATCATGCAAAACTGGCGATCGCAGCGCGACACCCAGCGGACCGGGCCGCGTGGCTGCCCACTGAGAAATTTTAGCAAGTCCCGGGCTCGGATGTGGTCCGCTCCATAGGTGATCCGCTCCATCCCCCACGGGATTCCGGCGACGGCTGACTGGCAGCAGCTCACGCGCAGGCCCGTTTGTTTGGAAAGATCTTTCGCCATGCGCTGTGCCACTTCGGCCAGCGTTTGCGGGCCGTGGGGAATGGTCACCGGACGATCCAGCAATGGCACGATGTCGGCGAGTTCTCCTTGTGCATTGCGGGCGCGCACCGGAACCAGCCGGAAGCGGTCTCCATCTTTGTCGAGCCGGTATCGCAAGGTCAACTGCTGGTTGGCAGCTTCGAGCAACGCCATCATTGCAGCGGAGGCATCACGCGCCGCGTCCTCCATCTTGAACTCCACCTCCAAACGTCCCCCGCGCGGGACGAGCACCCCGGGGCGCATGCGCGCATTGCTCAAGGAAGCGTCTCTAAGGTCGCCGGCGTAAGTCCACTGCGGATCTTCGACGCTAATCGCGAGACCAAAATGCTCGAACAACACCGCAGCGACAGCGTGTAGGGGACGGGGGAAATCGGCGGTAACCATCACATGATTGCCGGTGCGTTCCAGGCGCGCCTCATCGTCGGCAACCAGGCTGGCCGCGAAAATCGTCGCCGCGATTAGCAGTTTCATCGGTAGTCCTTCTTGCACACCTGGGCCGCATAAGCACGGGTCAATCGGAGAGCCATGCGGATTTTAAGGGGCTTCATACGTTTCGATGATGCTATTGCACGGTGTCGGCCATCATGTAAGAGAATTGTGTTACCCACGTTCTACTCTCCCTGACGGTCGGGGTTCTGTGGTTACGTAGGTTGAACAATGGGTTTGTACGGGTTCTGTGCCCGAGCCGTAATTTACGCCAGTTGCTCGTATGCGGGAAGCGTCAAGAAATCGATAAAGCGTTCGGTGGCGATGAGTGTGTCGAAGATTCGCGCGGCTTCGTTCTTGGCCGGGGTGCCGGGATTGGCCGCTAGCTCCGCCGCCATGATTTCGCGGACTAAGTCCATGGTCACCGTGCGGCCGTCGGTTAAGGTGACTCCGTGGCGCACCCATTGCCACACCTGGGCGCGCGAAATTTCGGCCGTGGCCGCGTCTTCCATCAGGTTATAGATGGGGACGCAACCATTGCCATTTAGCCAGCTTTCGAGATACTGCAAGCCGATATCGATATTCATGCGCAAGCCGCGTTCGGTGATGTCGCCTACGGTGGGCTTGAGTAACTGCTCGGCGGTCACCACATCATCGCGTAGCTTCGACACCTGGTTCGGGGTGGGCATATGTTCATTGAAGACGGCCATGGCCACCGGCACGAGGCCCGGATGCGCCGCCCACGTGCCGTCGTGCCCGGCTAATACTTCGCGCAGCTTATCGAGCCGCACTTTTTCAAAGGCCGCCGCGTTGGCTTCGGGGTTGTTCTTGATCGGAATCTGCGCCGCCATACCGCCCATGGCATGAATGCCGCGGCGATGGCAGGTCCGGATCAGCAGGCGCACGTAGGCGTCGAGGAAATCCCGATCCATGGTGACCTGCGCCCGATCGGGCAGGATCTTATCCACACGGTGGCCGAGTTTCTTGATGTAACTAAAAATGTAATCCCAACGGCCGCAGTTCAGGCCGGCGGAGTGATCGCGTAACTCCCACAGAATCTCATCCATTTCAAAGGCGGCGAGAATCGTCTCAATCAGCACCGTCGCGCGGACGCTACCTTGCGGCACGCCGCAATATTCCTGGGCGAAAACAAAGACGTCGTTCCAGAGCCGCGCTTCCAAATGGCTCTCCATTTTCGGTAAGTAGAAATAGGGGCCCGCGCCTTTGGCGAGTAAGTTCTTGGCGTTGTGAAAGAAGTAGAGGCCGAAGTCGAACAGAGAGCCCGAAATCGCCGTGCCGTTCACCAGAAAGTGCTTCTCGACCAAGTGCCACCCACGGGGGCGCACGATCAAGACGGCGGGCTTGTCGTTCAACTTATAGACCTTACCCTCGGGGCTGGTGAAGCCGATGGTGCCGGCCACAGCATCGCGCAGATTGATTTGGCCATCAATGGCATTGGTCCAGGTGGGCGAGTTGGAGTCCTCGAAGTCGGCCATAAAGGTGGGCGCGCCGCAGTTGAGCGCATTGATCACCATCTTGCGTTCCACGGGGCCGGTGATCTCGACGCGCCGATCCTGCAGGGCCGCCGGAATCGGGGCGACGGTCCAATCCGATTCGCGAATGGCGCGGGTGCTTTCGAGGAAGTCCGGTAGGGTGCCGGCTTCAAGCTCGAGCCGCCGTACATCGCGCTTCGCTAAGAGCTCCAAGCGACGCGGGCCAAAGCGCGTTTCGAGGGCCACCAGGAAGGCTGTCGCTTCGGGCGTCAGGATCGCCTCGTATCCGTTCTTCAAGGGTGCAAGGATTTGGTAGTTCATGGGCTGAGATTCTACTTTACCCTGTCGCCTAAGTGCAGGAGAGCTGGCCAATCGCGGTGAGCCCGGCCCCGACGGCCGCCGGTTCCTTTACGGTTTGGCCATGGCGGGGCATCGAGTCTGCTTCGCCCTGATCATTGTGAGCACGTCCGCGCCTATGTTACTGTGAAAATTCATGCCTGAGCGCGTCTCGGGCGAGGATTTTCACATGGCCTACGTAATCGCTGAACCCTGCATTGGAACCAAAGACCACGCCTGCGTCGACGCTTGTCCCGTCGATTGCATCCACCCGAAGAAAGACGAACCCGGTTTCGGCGATGCCGAAATGCTATATATCGACCCGGTAGAGTGTATCGATTGCGGCGCTTGCGTGCCCGTCTGCCCTGTCTCGGCTATCTTCGCCCTCGACGATCTGCCCGAGAAGTGGAACGACTTCACGGCCAAGAACGCTGAATACTACAAGCGCTAAGCGCCAATTTTGCGGTCCAGCCGCTTACACTTTGTCCGGCACCACATACGGCGCGCGATACTGGCGCGTCAGCATGGCGTCGGCCTCTTTGTCGCCCACGAACTTCATCACTGCGGGGTCGAACTTCAGCTCCCGGCCGACTCGATACGAGATGTTGCCCAAGTGACAGAGCGCGGTGGAAATCGCTGTCTCCTCCACCTCGGCGTGCAGTAGCTTGCGATCCCGCGCGCGGACGGCATCGGCGAAGTTGGCGAAGTGGTCCAGGTCCTTGGGGTATTCGGCGGGCTCGGGCTCCGGCTTCTTATTGCGGCCCAGCGTGAGGCGATGACGGCCGTCGGCCATCAGGTGCAAGTGGCCTTTGGTGCCGAAGAAGTCCCAGGCCATGGGCTCGCCGGTGGGCAGACCGCGCAAGCCGCCTACGATGCTGGAGCCATCGGCAAAAGTCCAGGTGACGTTCTGCGTATTGGGCGTTTGGCCCTGATCTTTTTCGCCGAAACGCCCGCCGGTGGAGCGCACCGCGACCGGTAGTTTCTGTTTCATGCCCCAGCGCAGCACATCGATCATGTGGATGCCGTTGTTGCCCAGTTCGCCATTGCCGAAGTCCCAGAACCAGTGCCAGTTGTAGTGGACGAGGTTCGCATGATAGGGCTGCAGGGGCGCGGGGCCCAGCCAGAGGTCCCAGTTGAGGTTGGCGGGCGGCGGCTCGATGGGCTTAAAGCCGATGGGCTCGCGATTGCCGGGGAAGGTAAAGTTGCCCTGGTAGATGTCGCCGATGGCCCCGGCATGCAGCAAGTCGACGGCGGCGCGAAAGCGGCCCCACCAACGCCGCTGCGTGCCGCCGGCCGCGATCCGGTTGTATTTGCGAGCCGTCTCGACCAGCTTGATGCCTTCGAAGATGTTGTGCGAGACCGGCTTCTCCACGTAGACGTCCTTGCCGGCCTGCATCGCCCAGATCGCGGTGAGCGAGTGCCAATGGTTGGTGGTGGCAATCGTCACCGCGTCAATGGACTTGTTGTCGAAAACGCGGCGCATATCGGTCTCAATGATGGGCCGCTTACCGGTCTTCTGAAAGATCATCTGCGACGCCGCTTCGGCACGCGCCCCATCCACTTCGACCAGCGCGGCGATCTCGAGATTAGGGACCGGCAGCATCTCTTTGATATGCGCGGTACCCCGCCCTCCGACGCCCACAATGCCGACCCGCAAGCGGTCGTTGGCTTGCGCCCAGGTCTGTTGGGCGGTAGCGGCAGCGAGCAGGAAATGTCGGCGTTCAAGAGTCACATAGGCATTCTAGCGCTGTCGCGCTTTAGCCACCGCGCCGGTATGATGTTTGCGGTAGAACCTTAAGCGCGAAGCGGACCTTTTCGACACCGCATCTGTGGCTCGGGCGGCGAATCCCGCTCTTTCGCTGCCACTTGATGGCGGGATGAAGCCTGAAAATGCGGTGGGCGCAGGGTCCACTGCATTTTCGCGGCAGTAAGTGGCTACTCGGGTGGCAAGTTACGGATACGTCCAGGATGCCGGTGGATGCGCTGGATTCCCCGGATTATTTCCTTGACCGCGGTTCCTCCTGGTGTTCTAAATCGGTTCCGCTGGGTAATCTTTAGCAACATCGTAGCCTCCGGCACCAATGGCGTCGATCTCATTGAAACCCACAAATCCCACAGTCGTGTATTCGGAATCGATCAACTTCGTCTCCGCTTGCAATTGGTTGTCACATCCACCGCACTGTAGGCCTTCATCGCCATCCACAAACCACGTCACCTCATCACACTTGCCGCATGAGATATGAAGCAACCCACAGCTTGAACAGTGCCCCGCTCGGCTGCCGCCGCTGTCTTGGAATGACCAGTGGATGATGCCAGAACAAGGGTTCCCCCCCCACGACAGTAGTCGCCCTCAAAGAAGTCGGACCAATCTACAGCTTCGGCCTCTTGTAGCGTTATTGTCCTCAACTCAAGGTTCGCAATTGTCAGCTCTCTGTTTGCGCCGGAGGTGCAGCCACTATTACTGATGAGCACAGCCTTGTTAGCTGCTACATCATCCAAAAAACCATACAAAGCCATCGACATCCTTGATGCTAACGGGAGCTGTTTCAAAGCACTTGCATTCAACTGCGATGGTGATTGGGTCATTGACACGACGGATACCGATAACCGCATGTCCACTTGTCGCTCTACTTTGCTTCGCCGTCCGACGACTTTATGATCATGAATCACCGAACACCCGTCATAGGCCTTTTCAAGGTCTGCAATAGCTTTTTGATATACCTTCCACTTCGGATCAGCCGCACTGACCGGAGGAAGTGGTTGCTCTTCTTGTGAGTCTTCCATAGGCGTGAATTCTCTCACACTTGGCGTCGCGGGCCACCCAAGGGGTGCCACGGAGGGAAAGGGCCATCCACGGGGTCCAACGGGGTGGTACGAGTTTTTGCGGGATGCTCTGGGGTTGCCCAACTTTGTTTTGAATTCACTGGCACTGTGAATTCCTGATGGACTTGCTGCTGAACCGATAAGTGGCATGAGAATCATATTCGATCTAATTCGTCTCGCGCCCAATGCACTTATTAGGCGCACTTATCTCTCCGTCCTGCCAGACTGCATTCTCGTGATTCTTCTCCTAGGTCAATTTCCCCGAGCAATGGAGTTTGCTAGCAACGCGGCGATCGGCGAAACAAGTCGGATCATCGCCGTGATCGTCGCTGTGTTTCTGGCTGGCCAAGTTACCATGATTATTGGAGGCCTCGTCGCAATCATTCCCGTAGTGCTTGGCACGCACATATCCAGTAAGCTACCTCGCGCACCAAATAGTTTAGTTGGGGCAGACGCGGTTTGGCGAGCGCTCGCCGCACACTACCTCGGCAAAGATGTCATGCCATGGTCGTCGTCCAGTTTGTCAATGGACGACTTCAAGAAACAATTCAACAAGCAACTACAATCGAGCCTTGCTCTAGTAGTAGGTCCCGAGTCAACGACCCAGGCCGATAACGCAGAACCAGCGAGCATTGAAGCTGAATCAAGCGATGGCGCTAAACGCTTAGCCAGCGCGCTTGCCGAGCCACTCATCTTCACCGCTCAAGAAATCGCCAACGATCAAGCGTGGGCTAGATTATTTCGGATACTCGAAGTCCACTTGAACGAAGGCAAGTGGGAACCGGCCGTAGAGCTTTGCTCGGCCACAATCGCTGCTTCGGGCCTCGTCCTCTGCATCAATTGGACGCAGTTCCATTCGGGCTGGCTCTCCTTGATCGGTTGGCTAGTTTTAGCTTGTGGAGTGTCTTTAGCAATCTTTATTGGCTTGGCCAATAC
>JAYVRS010001125.1:0-2929 GCA_043776185.1 Bryobacteraceae bacterium
ACCTGCGCCATTTGGGCGTAAGCTTGAGCCGTGTCCAGTTCAGCCTGAGCGTAGAACGCTCCCTTCCCCAGTGAGACCGTATACCGCGCTGCGGTCGAGATCGATTCGGCCAAATCGAGCGTCGACACGCGCAGCATCTTCAGCGGCACCGCCCGATTGATCAGCCCCCAGTCAGCGGCTTCGGCGGCCGCGACAGCTCGCCCCGTCAGCAGCATCTCGAGCGCCCGCTTGCGGCCTATCGAGCGCGTCAGCTCCACCATCGGCGTGGAGCAAAACAGCCCGATCTTGACGCCTGGCGTGGCGAAAGTGGCCGTGTCGGCGGCGATGGCCAAGTCACAGGCCGCGACTAGTTGGCAGCCCGCCGCCGTCGCCACGCCTTGCACTTCGGCAATCACCGGCTGCGGGATCGTCTGCAACCTTCGCATCAAAGCGGTGCAAACGTCGAACAGTTCCTGGTAATCGTCCATCGAACGGCCCCGCATCTCCCGCAGGTCGTGCCCGGCCGAAAATGCCGGACCCTCCGCCGCCAGAATCACCGCCCGCGTTTCGGGTTCCAGCCCCTGCAAAGCCAACGTCAATTCCCGCATCAGCTCAAGCGACAACGCATTGCGACGAGCGGCGTGGTTCAGAGTGAGAATCGCGATGGCGCCTTGCTGCGCTCGTTCGATGAACATGCGTCTGATTCTACCTTGCCCGGCGAATCAAGTGAATCCACAGGGGTCCCGCCCGCATCTGTCAGCCTGATGAAAGTTTTATCGACCCTGCTATTTGCCGCTCTCACCACCATGGCCGCTGACAATATCCACGAATTTACGATGAAATCGATTGATGGCAAGCCGACGTCGCTCGCCACCTACAAGGGAAAGGTCGTGCTGGCCGTCAATGTCGCCAGCCAATGCGGTTATACGCCGCAGTACACGGGCCTCGAAGCCCTCTACAAGAAATATAAAGACAAAGGTCTCGTAATCGCCGGCTTCCCGGCCAACAACTTCGGCGGGCAGGAGCCCGGCACCGATAGCGAGATTAAGACCTTTTGCGACCGCACCTATAAGGTCACCTTCCCGATCTTTTCGAAGATTTCGGTGAAGGGTGCCGACCAAGCCCCGCTCTATCAGTACCTCACCCAAAAAGGCGGCGAGGTGAAGTGGAACTTCGCCAAGTTCCTAGTTGGCAAAGATGGGCGCGTCATCAAGAAATTCGATTCCGGTGTTGAGCCATCCTCCGAGGAATTAACCAAGGCCATCGAAGCCGCCCTCTAAATCACCCGTCGCGCTAGCGCTCAACAGGTTGATTTCCTACTAGCCCACAGCGTTAGCTGTGGGGTGCGAACCGGTCTGGAATGCACCCCACGACTAACGTCGTGGGCTAGCAGGCATTCACTAAGCCTCAGCCAAAGCCGCCACCAGTGCGCCTTTGGCCGTGGCCGTCAGTGGATCGCTCGCCATTCTCACCTCCGAGACGGCCAGCGGAAATGAACTCTCCTTCAGCATCTTCTCGAAGCGCTCGCGGAACCCTTGGGGCATGGCCGTACCGCCGCTCAGCACGATCGGCACCGGCTTCGCAATGCGCGGCATGTTGCGCGTATTCGCCAGGGTCTGGTTCAACCCGTCCACCAGCGACTTGATCATATCGTCATAGTAAACGCCTAAAACCTGCTGCACCTTGTCCGCATAGTGGCCGTTGATGTGGAAGTTCGACTCCTTCGTGATGCGAATGCGCGTCGACAATTCCCCGGTAATCAGCGACGCTGATTGGTCGATAAAGTCACCGGCCTTGGGCACCGCAAAACTCAGCACCGGCACCGACAAATACGCCAAGCAGACGTTGCACAGGCCGCCGCCGCAGCTGATACCGATGCCCGAGTAGTTCGTATCTTCCATCTCGCCGTAAACCACGGCCAGCCCCTCGTTGATCGCCTTGGGAGCATAGCCCATTTCCCGCAGGATCTGGCCCAGCGTCGCTTCGTGATAGGTGACGTTGGTCTCTTCGCCCAGCAGCGCCGCCGGGACGCTGTAGTAAAGGCTGCGCCCGCCGCCCGGCTCCCCGCCGCTCAACGAACCGATCAGCTGCTTCATCATCTCGCCGCTTGAGGGCTCGCTCGCGTTCAGCACGCCTTTGGTCATCGGCCGGCGCGATTCCACCTGCAACAAGTCCGCGAAGCGTTCGCTCTCGTTGCCGTGGACGATCAGTTGATCGCCTTCCACCATGTGCGGAATATTCTCTTTCCGCAACACGTTCTTCGTCATCTTCGAGTACGGCAGCGCCACGAACGCATTCAGCTGCGAACGGTAGTCATAGCGCCCCACCTCGTTTTGTTGCGCCATCACCACCCGGCTGGTTCCGACGTCGAGCCCGAGGGCTCCTCCCTGTTGTGCTTTGGCCATCATCATTCTCCTTCCGCGGATTTTCCGCTGTGTTCGCCCAGCGGGGCGCTGAGTTTCTTGTATCGTTCGCGCAGCGCCGCCTTCTGTTCGGCCACGCTGATGCCCTTTTGTTTAGCCTGTTCGCGGAGCTGATCTTCCGCCGCCAACAGGCCTTTCCACATCCGCGCTCCGGTTGACGTCATAAACGACGGGTCATACGCGAAGCCAAAAAACAGCAGGCTCGGCAACGGCAACGCATAGTTGTCCGGCAAGCCCATCTCTTCGTACGGAAAGTTCCCCGCCCAATCCGTGTGGTACCCCATAATCATGTTCGACGGGTTCACTGATACCTGCGCATGCGTCGGACAATTCAGGGCCGAGATCCCATACTTCCCCCGCAACATCTCCGTCAGTAACTTACCCGCCACCAACTGCCCGGGCGTCACCTTGGGCGCTTCATCGCCCTTCACCGATTGCGTCTCAAACGCCACGCCGATAAAGCTATCGTTCAAATTCAAATAGACCCATCGCTCATCGGCCCACGTGGAGTGCCCGGCGTGAAAGGC
>JAYVRS010001126.1:0-2925 GCA_043776185.1 Bryobacteraceae bacterium
CGTTCGATGTTGACGTCGAAAGCCTCGTCGCGCAGTTCGCCATCGGCCTGAATTTCACGACGCGCCACCGCGACTCCATTTACAATCACCTCCACCGGCACGCTACGGGTGTTGCCCACGCGGGCGCGCTCCACATCCCAGTAGGGCTTCTGGTCGACTCGTTTCTGACGCAACTCTTCATTGGGCGTTTCGTCGAGCCTCGCCGCAATCCTGGCCGTCAACTTCACCTTGCCGGAGGCGGCTAGCTTCACGTCGGTGTTCGTGCCCATCTCCACCCCATTTACGCGAAAATCAATCAGGTGGCTTTTGCCGTCGGAAGCGTAGTTACGACCATCGCGCAGCCCGCGAACCCAGTCTTCATAGTCGAGCGCCTTCTGGCGCACGTAACTTCGCCCCAGCCCCACTTTTTCCCCGTAGATACAAGGAAAATCCGTTTCGCCCGAAATCCGCGTGCGATAGCCGAGATTGAGCGCGTGGTACCAGATATTCAGCTCCCACGGATAAGGCGTATCCACGGCGGAAAGCACATCCACCACGCCGTGGGTCACAGCCACAATATACTCATTGGCCCCGATGCCATCGAAGGGCGGAATCTCGTAAGAAGGTAACTTTGGTTCTTTGAGTTGTAAGCCCCAGCCGGAATGCGTATAGCCCACCACCGCACCTTGTTTCTTCGCCCATTGCAGAATCGGCATGCCCCAGGACGGCCAGTCTTCAATGCGTTGCGTATTCGGATAATCCTGCTGCTTCAAACCGAGTAACATCAAATGCCCGGTATGGCTGGATGGATGACCCGAGACTTCCACGTCATAGCGAATGCGATTCTCCGGCGTCGAGAGCTGGTTTTCCTTACCTTCGAAAAACGTCTTCTGGAAATACCAGCCGGGGCCCCAAGTCAATACCGAGCCGATCTTGAGGTCTTCGCCCAACACATGGCGCATCATATCTTGCGGATAGACGCCTTCGGTAGGGCGTTCGTAGTGAGCGCAGCCCGCCGCGTGGATGTGATGGTCGCCGGAATACCAACCGAGCTTGGCTGGATCGATCCAGCGTTGTAATTGGAAAGTAAGTGTCTGCGGTTTGGTATCGGCAATGACCAGCGTCTGCGTCTTGGTGAGATACTCGGGGCCACGACCGTATTCGATGGTGTAAGTGCCGGGGGGCAGAGCTACGGACTCGCCATCGGCGCGATAGACCTGGGGTTGAAAGAAGAAGTCCCCGCCGAGGCGCTTGGTTTGGGACGGATAGACGCGCCGTTTTGCATCGCGAATCTGGAACGAGGCCGTCGTCGGGCGACCATCAAAATCGCGGACTCGCATGGTCACCTTGGCGGCGGGGGCGGCGGTAAACAGGATATCGACTTCGTTCCGAAAGCCAAGATCCTGCGAGCCTTGGCCCACATCGAAAGTCAACTTACCTTCGCGCTTGCCCGCGTCCTTCGAGTAGATCTGCAAGATGTTGTACTCAAGCTCGAGGCCCGAGAGATGCACCCGCATGGGCTGCTTGTTAAACATCGCCAGATCCATCCATTTGCGATTCACCGTGCTGGCCGAGGAGTTAGCCAATTGGCCCAGGTTCGGGCTGTCAGCGGCCAGGACAGCGGTAACACCGGCTTCATTGTGGACCTTCACCAGAAAAGCGCGCCAACCCTGTTCCACCAAGCCCGCCATCGCCGCACCCTGCTGCACCTTGACGCGCGACTCGGGGTTGATATTGACTCCGACCAGGCAGTGGGCATCGAGCAGCGTCTGGAGCCGCGCGATCTCGTTAGGCCCACCGGAGCTCGCGGCTAGAATCTTCCGGATCTCCACCGCGCTTGAGGCGGGCAGCGGTTCGCCCACCAGGTCGAGGGCTTGGAGGACCCGCGCGATTTGCGCGGCCAGCGGTTGGAACTCCACCTTGGTGACGAGCGGCAACTCTTCACTGAACGCGAGCGTAGCGAAACACAGAGCGAGCAGAATGCGCATCGCTCAGATGTATCACATACCGAGCTTAGTCGTGGCTGGCGGTATCGAGAAACGCTCGCAGGCGATGGCTGCGGCTGGGGTGGCGCAGTTTGCGCAACGCCTTGGCTTCGATCTGGCGGATGCGTTCACGGGTCACCATGAAGTGCTGGCCCACCTCTTCGAGCGTGTGCTCGCTACCATCCTGCAAGCCGAAGCGCATCTTGATGATCTTCTCTTCGCGCGGGCTGAGGCTCTTCAACACCTCGGCCGTCTGCTCACGCAGGTTCAAGTTGATGACTGCTTCGGACGGCGACGCTTGCCGCTTATCGACAATGAAATCGCCCAAATGCGACTCGTCTTCTTCGCCCACCGGCGTCTCCAGCGAGATCGGCTCTTGTGCAATGCGCAGCACCTTGCGCACCTTGTTCACCGGCAATTCCAGGCGCTTCGATAGCTCTTCGGTGGTGGCCTCACGGCCCAATTCCTGCTGCATCAAGCGCTGCGTCCGCACCAGTTTGTTGATCGTCTCGATCATGTGAACCGGAATGCGAATCGTGCGGGCCTGGTCCGCAATGGCGCGCGTGATGGCTTGGCGTACCCACCAAGTCGCGTAAGTGGAAAACTTGTAACCCCGGCGATAATCGAACTTATCCACCGCCTTCATCAGGCCGATGTTGCCTTCCTGGATGAGGTCGATGAGCGGGAGGCGGCCGCGGTTGTAACGACGCGCGATCGATACGACGAGGCGGAGGTTCGCCTTCACGAACTTGTTCTTCACCCGCTTGGCGACGCGGTTCATCTCGCCGATGCGCTCGAGGTACTTCTTGTACCCGGGCGTGTTCGCGAGCGTCGCGTCAGGCGCGGGCCCCGCTACGTTCTGGCGAGGCGCAGGAACGGCGATGCCCTCCTCCTCGAGGTCCTCCGCTGCCACGGCCTCGCCGAGCTTCCGTACGATCTCCTCGGCGTGGGCGATCCAGAG
>JAYVRS010001127.1:0-9844 GCA_043776185.1 Bryobacteraceae bacterium
CATACTCTGGTGAAAGGTTTTCGTAGTGCCGTCCGTGTAAGTGACCAGAAAGGCCTGGTTGGTCTGGCTCCCATTCACTGCCGTACCCAGAAACTTGAGGCTCGCAAATTGTCCAGCGGGCAACGAAATCGTCGTTCTGGCTGCGGCATTCGCGCGGCCAGGTTGGCCCAGATCGAAGGGTACACCCAAAGCGGTTATTGGGTCGCAGAGTAACTTGGACGTGTAGAAGTGGCCATACCCGTCGAGCCCTCCAGTTACTCGCTCATTTCCCTCAGCTAAGATGGCCGTGATATTAAAGGCGCCTGTCATGTTCACCATCACTGGGCCCCCTACGGTCAGGGCAATCGTCTCGGTATGGCGAAGCGTGCCGGAGGTACCGGCGATCGTCACCGTGGCAGTGCCCCTGGCGGCTCCCGAAGTGGCCGTAAAGGTGACCGTCGATGATCCAGTGGAACTGGCTGGCGAGAACGTGGCGGATACACCCGCCGGCAAGCCGCTGGCGCTAAAGGAGACCGCCCCGGTAAAGCCATTGATTGCGAACACGGCGATGTGGCTCGTGGCCGTGCGGCCCGGCTGCAGGTTCACCGCCGCCGGCGTGGCCGTTAGATCAAAGTCGCGATTGACGGTGCCGGCCGATGCCGGAACCAAAGTGATGGCCAGCACCGTGACGTTGCGATTGTTCGGCAGGGTGAGGCTTCGGACGGTCTTGCTGTTGTTGAGCGTGAAGGAGTAACCGTACACCAGGTATGGCGTGACATCCCGGTGGCCATCGTCGTCAAGACGATAGGACGTCGTCGCCGCCCGGCTTTCTCCGGGATAGTTTTGCGGCCGGCCCCAATCGCTAACGCTCTGCGTAAACGTGCTCGTCGTTCCGTCGGTGTAAGTTACCAGGAAAGGCTGATTGACTTGGTTTCCATTCACCGCCGCCCCCAGCAGCTTCAAGCTCGCGAAGTTACCCGCCGGCAGGGCGATAGAGGTTCGGGAAGCCGCATTCTGCCTGCTGGGGGCACCCAGGGTGAAGGATACGCCCATGGCACTAATGGATGGGCCGAGAAGTTTTGCCGAGTAGGCATAACCATTTCCGTCAAGCCCGCCATTGTTGGCCTCACCCGGGTCGTTGACGATGCCGTAGACGTTGAAAGCCACGCCCATATTGACCGCAACCGGCACCGCGCTAGGAGGTGTAACCACGATGGCGGCCACCGTGAGCGACACTGCCACCGATCGGCTCAACGCGCCCGATGTCCCGCTGAAGGTGACGATGGCCGTTCCTGGCGCGGCATTGAAGGCGGCGCTAAAGGTGACCGTGGAAGCGCTGGCGGAACTGCCCGGCGCGAAGCTAGCCGTAACGCCGGAGGGCAGTCCCGTGACACTGAACACCACCGCCCCGGCAAAGCCATTCTGCGCCGAGATGGCAATCCGGCTCGTGGCCGGGCTGCCCACCTGCACCGTGACGGCGGCGGGGGTGGCGGACAGGGCGAAGTTCGGCGTGCCGGACACGGTCAGGCTAATGCTCGTCGTGCGGGTTAGCGCACCCTGAAGTGCCGGTGATGAGCACCGTGCCCGTGCCCAATGCGGCATTGGCGGCGGCGCTAAAGGTCACCGTGGAAGCGCTGGTTGACGTGGCTGGTGCGAAGCTCACTGTCACTCCGGCTGGCAATCCGTTGGCGCTAAAGGCCACCGCGCCGTTGAAGCCGTTTAGTGCCGAGATGGCTATTTGGCTCGTGCCGGAACTGCCAGCTACCAAGTTCACGGAAGAAGGCGTCGCCGTCAACTTGAAGTCCGGTGCCGCAGCGACCGTCAGGGTGATCGTAGCCACACTCGTCAGCGCGCCTGACACACCCGTGATCGTGATAGCGGCCGTCCCCGCCGCCGCGTTGGCGGCTGCGGCAAAGCTTACCGTGGAGCCGCTGGCCGAGGTGGCCGAAGCGAAGCTGGCAGTAACGCCCGCCGGCAATCCGGCCGCACTAAGGGTGACCGCGCCGGTGAAGCCATTTTGGGCGGAGACGGAGAGCTGGCTCGTGGCGGTCCCCCCGGCCACCAGACTCACTAAAGCGGGCGTAGCCGTCACGCCGAAGCTTGGCGCACCAGCCACCACCAAATTGATGGTCGTCATATGCGTTAGCGTGCCCGCCGTGCCCGTAATAATGACGGTGGCCGCGGCAGGCGCGGCACTAGCGGCGGCGGTAAAGGTGACGCTGGAAACGGTGGTAGCCGTGGCTGGAGCGAAGCTGGCGGTGACACCCGCCGGCAATCCGGCCGCGCTCAAGCTAACCTCGCCCGTAAAGCCGTTTAGCGCCGCGACGGCGATCTGGCTTGCGGCCGTAGCGCCGGCCACCACATTGACTAAAGAAGGCGTGGCCGTCAAGTTAAAGTCTGGTGGCGGGGCCACGATCAGGCTGATGGTCGTCGCACTGCTAAGGGTGCCTGCCGTGCCCGTGATGATGACGGTGGCCGCGCCCGCAGCGGCATTGGCCGCGGCGATAAAGGTGACGGTGGAAGCCGTGGTGGCCGTGGCCGGAGCAAAGCTGGCCGTGACGCCTGCCGGCAGTCCGGCCGCGCTCAAGGTCACTGCTCCAGTGAAGCCGTTCTGCGGCGTGATCGCCACCTGGCTAACAGTCGTGTTACCCGCCACCAAGTTCACCAAAGAAGGCGAAGCCGTCACGCCGAAGCTCGGCGCGCCGGCCACCACCAAATTGAGAATCGTCATATGCGTCAACGTCCCAGCAGTTCCCTTCACGGTGATGGTGGCCGTGGTGGGCGCGGAGTTGGCGGCTGCGGAAAACGTGACCGTAGAAGCCTTGGTCGTGGTGGCCGGTGCGAATGTGGCCGTGACGCCGGTCGGCAAGCCGGTCGCGCTAAGAGTCACTGCCCCGGTGAAGCCGTTCTGCGGGGTGACCGCAATCTGGCCGCTGGCTGTGCTGCCCGCCAAGACGTTCACTAAAGTAGGAGTGGCTGCCAAGCTAAAGTCGGGTGGAACGGCCACCGTCAAATTGACGTTCACCGTGCGAGTCAGCGCTCCGCCCGTACCAGTAAATGTGCCAATGATCGTGATCGGCGTGCTGCCTGGAAGTGCGTTCGCTGCGGCCGTGAAAGTGACTGTGATCTCCGTCGTAAGCCGTGTGAAGCTCGCGGTGACGCCGGCTGGCAGACCGCTGGCGCTAAATGCTACTGCGCCGCTGAACCCGTTGATTGGCGCGACAATGACGAGGCTGCTAACGCCATTGCCGGGCAACACTTCCACCGAAGGGGGAGTGGCGCTTAGGGCGAAATCCGGCGCTGCGGCCAAGGCTAGCTCGATGGCCGTCGTACGGGTTAGCGTCCCCGAAATGCCGGTAATCGTCACCGTGCCCGTAGCCGTTGCGGCATTGGCCCCTGCGGCAAAGGTAACCGTGGTGCCGGCGGTGGAACTGGACGCGGAGAAGCTGGCGCTCACTCCGGCGGGCAATCCCGAGGCGCTAAAAGCCACGGGACCCGTGAAGCCGTTTTGCGCCAAGACCGCAATCTGGCTCACCGCCGAACTGCCCGCCACCACGTTCACCGCGCTTGGCGTGGCGCCCAGCCCGAAGTCTGGAGCGGGCAACACGGTCAGCGTCAGCGTGATGGTGCGGCTCAGCACATCGCCAGTACCAGAGGTGCCAATGCCAGTAATGATGACCGCGCTGGTGGACGCCGTCGCCGTGGTCAGCGTCGTAAAGGTCACCGTCGAAGCCGTTGTCGAGCTGCCTGGCGAGAAGTTGGCCGTTACGCCGGCCGGCAATCCCGCAGCGCTGAATGCCACGGTCCCTGCGAAGCCGTTTTGCGCCGAAATCGCCACTTGACTAGTGGCCGTGTTACCCGCCACCACACTAACCGACGAAGGTGTCGCGCCCAAACCGAAGTTCGGAGCTCCCGCGACTGCCAGATTCAGCGTGGTCGTTCGAGTGAGCCCGTTTGCCGTACCCGTAATCGTCACCGTGGCGGCCGTCGGAACGGCATTGGCGATGGCGGAGAAAGTGAGCGTGGCCAGCGTGCTCGCACTCGCTGGAGCGAATGCGGCGGTCACGCCAGCGGGCAGCTCGCCCACGCTGAACGTCACCGCGCCGCTGAATCCATTAAGCGCCGAGACCGCAATCTGGCTGGTCGCCGTGCCGCCCGCCACCACCGTCACCGACGACGGGGTCGCCCCCAAACCGAAATCTGGTGCCGCAGTTACCGTCACGCTAACCGTCGCCGACCGGCTCAAAGCACCCGAGACACCGGTGATTAACACCGGGTAAGTGCCCGGAACAACGCTCGGCGAGGCCGTCAAAGTCAGTGTATTCGTCGCAAAAGCCGCCGTCACCCCGGTCGGTAAGTTCGAGGCCGTAAAGGCCACCGTGCCGCTAAACCCGTCCGCCGGCGTCACCGTGATCGCCGTCGTTTGGCTGGCCCCCTGATGAACGCTCAACGTCGCCGGAGCGCTCAAACTAAAGTCCCCCTCCAGCAAGCCGTAAATCATCACCTGATTCACCGCCGCCACAAAGACGCGGCCGTCGGCGACCGTGGGCACCGCAAACTTCTGTTGCGAGCCGGCCCCGTCGCGAACCGTATTCTGCGCGCTGCTCCACAGCAACTGCGACACGTTGGCGGCGTTGTGCGCGTAAACCACTTGCGGATTTTGCGAATAGTCGATCGACCAAACGATCCCCGCCTGCGTCCCATTCGACGAGATGGAAGGCGTCGTGCCCAGCCAGTCGAACTGCCTTTGCACCGATACGTCACTCGGCGTAGACGGCAAGGTCCCATTGGTCAGCGGATAGCGGCTCAACCGGCCCTGATAGGGCCATACATAAACGCTTCCATTCCAATAGGCCGGTGAGCCCCAAAGTCTACCGGCGGAGATCTCCTGCACCACATTGTTGGTCGTCGGGCTGTAACCGCCCAGGTTCTCCCGGTTCATCACAAACATCGGGCCGGACTTCCCCAACTGCACCAGCAAATGTGGAATCGCTCCCGGTTGGTCCGGCAGCAGCATCGGCCCGCCCGCGCCAAAGTCGAGGTCACCGGCCGTGAGCGACGCGTTGTTCAACGGCGTAAACGCGTCGCTCACGGTCAACCCGCCGGTAGCCGCTGCCGTGAATCGTTGCATCGCGTTGCTAT
This sequence comes from Bryobacteraceae bacterium, assembly GCA_043776185.1. Classification (GTDB taxonomy): domain Bacteria; phylum Acidobacteriota; class Terriglobia; order Bryobacterales; family Bryobacteraceae; genus JALHNI01. The sequence continues at coordinate 5,122 of JAYVRS010001127.1, forward strand.
AACTCATGGCGTTCGTGTAGGGCTGGGTCGCGTCAAAGCTGCCATTGCCCGTCACGGCAAACAGGCGTGCCGTCCCGCCCTGCACATCGGCCGCCAACGCGCCGTTAATCCAAATTCCCGATTGCCCGCCATTGGGCGTCGTCGCATAGGCTGCCGTTTGCGCCAACGTGGTGGCGTTGTAGCCCAGAATCCAGCCATGAAACGGTCCGAAATCGCAATGCCCGCCGAAACCGGCATAAACGACGCCGTTCACCAGCAGCAAAGCCGGCCGTTGATTCTCCCACTTCGGGTCGAACGTCAGAAGGCCGTTGGTGCTTCCGGTACCCGTACCCGGCACCGTCGCCGCCATCACCACCGGCCCGTTGAGCTTCTCGTTCCCGGTGGTGACATCGAGCGCGTGCAGGCGCAGCACCGGATAGGTACCTTCAAAGGTCTTCGAGACCACATACATCGTTCCCGTCGCCTGATCGATCACCGGCGTGCCAATGATTCCGTGCTCCGGCGCCCCTCCCCCCAGGCCGTTGATATCGCCGCATCCGGTGGTCGACACCGGATCCGGAATTGCGCCCGGCGCCGCGCCATGGGCCGCATCGAGCATCGTCGCTTTCCACAATTGCGCCCCGGTCAGCGCATCGAACGCGTAGACGCTGTCATGCGCCGTCGCGACAAACAGCACCCGGCGCACAACGCCATTGACGCTGAGTCCGGACATATAAAGTGGCTGGGCCAGTACCTGGCCATCCAGATTCAGGGTCAGTCGCTTGCCAAAGGTGGCCGTCGTCACGTTGACCGGCGTGAGAATCGTCTCCGTGACGTTCTGTCCCGTGCGTCCGATGTCGTTGTGGTATGTGAGAACGTTGGTTTGGCCGGCCAGAGCCAAACACCCCAGCGTGCCGATGGCCACGGTGTAGATTAAGGTCTTCAAGGACGTAGGCCTGGAGAAAGTGACTGCTGGTCTTGAGGATCGCATGCTCAAGCAGAATACAAAGGTTCCACAATGTGAACCAGTAACGGGCGTACCAATCGTAGGCCTTCCCTGGTACGGGTACTATCTCGCCCCGCCTAGCGCCAATACTCGTCACCTAAGAACAATTCATTTGAGCCGCGACCGAAGGGAGCGGGCCTAATGCTTGCTTAGCGCCAGTCGTGTGTGGCCGACTCTCTTCGGTCGCGGCTCGAATGAACTGTTATCAAATGACGAGGATGGCGGCTAGCGCGTTTGCTTCTCGGCGACCAGTCGCACCAGCCGGGTCTTGGCGGGATCCCAATCAGGCACCGCAATCGTATCCTCGAAATGCAGGATCCGAAAGCCACTCTGAAAAGCGGACAACAACTCCCCCGGATCGATGTCGACCGGCTTCCTCACTGCCCCGGCGGCATCGGAGGCAAAGCTCTCAATCACCACCATCCCACCCGGCTTGAGGGCCTGCACGATGCGGGCGACGTAGCGGCTCTCGGTCACCGGGAAGGGCTCGTAGGTGATGACAATCAGGTCCCACTGGGCCGTGCCAAAGTCGAACTCCACGTTGGATTTCCGCACCGCATTGATCCGCACCCCTGCCGCCTCGGCATTGCGTCGAGCCACGGCCAGCCCCTCATCGGAAACATCGAAGCCAGTCGCCTCCCAACCGCGCAGCGCCAGGAAGACCGAATTTCGGCCTTGCCCCATGCCGACGTCAAGCGACCGTCCCGGCGCGTGCCCCTCCACCGCCGACACCAGCAGCGCATTGGGCCGCGTGCTAAAGCCGGGCGTCTTGCTCGCGTAGATCCTGTTGAAGATGGTCTGCCAGCCATCCGGGCTTACCTTCATCATCTTCATCACCACCGCCTGACTGCTGGCAGCCTCCGCCGGTGAAGCGCCCGACTTGATGAGATGCATTTGAAACTGGCGCAGCAGGTTGCCCGGATTGTCACTCGGCGGAACGGTCGGCACCCAATCCAAAAACCTTCGCCACACGGCTTCGTCCGTCATTTGGCCACTGAGGCACCAGGGCATCAACAACAGAAGGCTGGCTCGGCGTCGGGTCTGGGTCATGCCCCTTAGTATAGGCCCTACATACAGTTATTTGACGACCGAGCCATCCCCATTCACCATCACCTCGGCCTTCTTCATACCCTTCTTCGTAATGACCGCTTCGTAGGTCACCACGCTGCCTTTGGTCAACGATTCCACCTTGCCGATTGCGCCGCCCATGGCCAGCTTTTCCAGACCCGCCCTAGCGGCTGGCGGAATGTCGCCCAACATCATTTCCTGCTCAACCGAAAGCACCATTCCCTGGGCATTCACCATCAGATCGCGCCCCCGGCCCTTCACCTTCGATTCCACCTCATAAAGCGTCTGGCCGCCTTCCACTTCCTTCGAAACCTTCACCGCCGAAGCGTTCTTCGTCTCTTCCTTCACCGTCTTCTGCACGGCCGCCGGAAGCTTGCTGATTTCAATGGCTGACACGGCTAACGTGCCTACCGCCACCAGCGCCAATATCTCGAATCCTATTTTCATCTGTAGAGTCTCCTGAATTTGCGTTTACTGAGTAACAACCAAAACCTTGAAGCTACCGGGGATCATGCTAGGCCGGGCGGCCTTTTGCCCCGGCGCGGCGGCTGCGGCGGGACATACAGCGCCATCGGCAAATAAAGACGATGCGTCTACCAGCAATGGGCGCGCCAACAACGTGACGAGGATCCGACGGGCTTGGCCATGGACTTTGCGCGCCATCGAATTTTCTCAGCCTGTGGCAACAAAGTGCTGGCGATTTCGATGCCATGCACTCCCGGCGTGTCCGGAATCTCCCCCACCAGTTTTTGCGTGTCGACGTCCACCACCATCACCTTAGTGGCATGAGAAATGTAGAGCCGCCGAGCCACGGAATCTACCGTCAGATAGTTCCACCCGCCTTCGCTCCCCACTTCGATCTTCCCCGTCACATGAAAGGCGCCACACGCCATCGCCGCCGTCAAAACAAACCCGCCAGCGTATTCTTCATATTCCGCCTTACTATACTCCTCCGGGAGCCCGAACTACCAAATTAACTAGTTAAGCCATTTCGTAAAGCGAACCGCACAATATCCCCCGCGTTGTGCAAATTCAGCTTCTCCATCACGCTGCCGCGATGGCTCTCCACCGTGTAGACACTTAAGTTCAGGGCATTGGCGATATCCTTATTGGTCTTGCCGTCCGCTACCATCGTCAGAATCTCCCGCTCCCGGCTCGTCAGCAGGTCCACCGGATTGGAGACGTGTTTGCGGTAGTCGCTCAGCACCGCGTCCGAGATCGCCGGGCTCAGAAACGCCTCGCCCCGCTGGACGCAGCGAATGGCGCGCACCAGGTCATCGTCCTCGGAGTCCTTCAGCAAATAGCCCCGCGCCCCCGCGCGCAGAATCTCTCGCACATACACCGCATCCTTGTGCATGCTCAGCGCCAGCACCCGCGTATGCTTCATCTCATCGCAGATCTGCCGCGTGCCTTCAATGCCATTCAGCTCGGGCATCGAGACGTCCATCACCACGACATCCGGCGTCAGGCGACGCACTTCCTCAATGGCCTCGCGACCGGTCTTGGCTTCGCCCACCACCTCCATGTCCGCTTGCGAATCGATCAACAACCGCACCCCTTGACGCAAAATCTTGTGATCGTCAGCCAACAAAACTCGGATCTTCTTGCTTAGCATCGGGGTCCACCTCCTGAAGGGGCACTTCCGCTCGCAGGCGCAGGCCGCCCTCCTTGCGATTCTCGACAATTAATTCGCCACCCAGTTGGCGTGCGCGGGCCCGCATCCCCACCATCCCCAGGCTGGCCCGCTGCTCGCCGTCGGCCGAGGGTAGGCCGCGACCGTTATCCACAATTTCCAACTCCACCACCTCGCCGGCCACGCGCAGATACACCCACCCTTTGGTGGCCTCCGAATGGCGCGCGATATTGGTCAGCGCCTCCTGGGCAATCCGGAACAGGTGCGTCTCCTCGGCCTCGGAAAGACGTGCGCTGAAATTGGAACTGTACTCCACCACCACCTGGGTCCTCTGGCTAAATCGCTCGCAAAGCCAACGCAAGCCCGCATCCAGCCCGAAGTCATCCAGAATCACCGGGCGCAAGACCTGCGACAGCTTCCTCACATTTTCAATCACCTCATCCACGATGCCCACACACTCCAGTCGAGTCGTCCCTGGGCCGGCATCCGGAATCCGGTTCAGCATCCGGCGCAGTCCGCTCAGCGATTGCCCCAGTTCATCGTGCATTTCGTGGGCAAAGCGGCGCGCCATCTTCTCGTGCCCATCGATCAGATGCCAGGAAACATGGGCCAATTCCGCCTCTTGCCACTCCAGTCTAGCGAAAGCGCGCTGGATAATCCAAACGGTCAAACCGGCCGTACTGGCCGCCAGCAGAAAGCACAGCCCCAGGACCCAAGCCAGATTGTCGATCAACTCCTGCGTTTGCCGGATGATCATCGCCTCCACTTGCGTGCCTCTCTCCGATTGCACCAAGTGCTCCCGGATCAGCGCCTGCGCCGTGTTCTGAATTTGGTCAGAGCCGCGGTAGCCCAGATAGGCGGCCAGCAGCACAAAGCCCACCACGAGGCCAAAACCGATCAGCGCGACCCGCATCACCCGCTTACGGGACATCGGTGGGTCGGTCACCAGTCCCAGCGGAGTTTTCATCGTAGCAGTGGGTTCCATGGAGGGCTCCCCCCAGCATGACAACTCTCACCCCTCCGCGCATCCCGGACTC
>JAYVRS010001128.1:0-2921 GCA_043776185.1 Bryobacteraceae bacterium
AGCGGCATTCCGTATTTTCTCACGGCTGACCATTGTTTGAGCGACGAGCAGACAGCGCGCACCGTGGAAGCCATTTGGAACTTCCAGACCACCAAATGCAATGACAAAACGGCCGATACGTCGCGGGTGGAGCGCTCGACGCCGACGGGCGCGCGCTTCGTGGTGAGCAAGAATACGTTGGGCGGGGACTACTCGCTGGTGATCCTGAACAGCATTCCGGCGGGTGCCCGATTTGCGAACTACGACCCGACTGACCCGGCGGTTGGCAATCCGCTGGTGGGCATCCACCATCCGCTGGCCACGCACAAGCGTATCTCGTTCGGCTCGATGTTCTTGAGCTACTGGGCGTTCGACCAGGGCGTCTTTCCGCCCGCCCTGTATCATCAGGTGCGCTGGACCGGCGGAGCGACGCATCATGGCTCGTCGGGTTCGCCGCTGTTCTCGCGCACCAATACGATTACCGGCATGTTGAGCTACGGGCCGGAGTTCTCCGAGGTCTCGATCTGCGAGCAGGAGCCGAGGGTGGACGGCTATGCGAAGTTGTCGCAGGCTTGGCCGGCGATCTCGCCCTATCTGGAGGATCCGGCACCGAATTCGCTGACGGTGAGCCCGGCCAGTTCGGCTTACACGCTGGTGAACCCCAACGTGGCCGCACTCTCTGAGGGCCGCACGATGGTGATCAACTCGACTTCCGTCGAGGGAGCCGTGGTCTCGCTGCAGCCCAGTGACCCGTGGATCGTGGTTTCGCGGACCCAGGGCATGACTCGGGCCGGCTCGCCGATGGCGGTGCCGTTTTGGCTGAAGCCATCGCTGATCAATCGTTCGGGAGTCTACACGGGGGCGATTACGGTCACGTCTGGCAAAACCGTGCAGACGATCGCCGTGACGGCCAATGTCCGCATTATTCCGTCGGCCGTGGCATTCCAGGCGACGCCGAACCCGGTGGCGGCCAGTCCGCCGGACTCCGAAGGGTGCCGCTATTTCTTCAATTTGTCGGCTCAGGAAACGGGCGGGGTCGACACGCGCCTCACCGCGTTGCGGATCAATGGCGAAGACTATACGGGCCAGATTGTCTCGTGGTTTGGCGGCGATCAACTGGCGCGCAACGGAAAGCTGGAGGCGCGCGTGCGGGTGTGTGCGCCATCGACGCCGACCACCCACTTCTTTACGTTGGCGGGGACCGATACGCTTACCGGCCGCGCGTGGACGCAGTCGACCACGGTGGAGTTCTTGCCGTAACGCTACAAAACCCGAGTGAGCTTCTGCACCCAGGCCGGGCTCGCTACCTTGTCCACCAATTTGGCCTTACCCGCGGCGATGTGAGCGGATTGGCCGTGCTTCTCGAGGGCGGCCATGGTGGTCCACTCTTCGACGAAGGTGAACTTTTGGGGATGGCTGATATCGGCGAAAAGATCGTAGCGCAGACAGCCCGCCTCAAGGCGAGTGGCGGCCACATAACTTTCGAGCACGGATCGCACGAAAGCCTCTTCGCCGGGCTTGGCTTCGATGTGGGCGACCACATCAACTTGTTCACTCATAGAAAGTAGTGTACCTAATGCAAAACGCCGCGCCCGGGGTGGGCACGGCGTTTGGTTTCCAACTGAAATGGACTTAGAGAGTCTTGAGGTAAGCCATCACTTGGCTCAGCTCGTCCTTCGAGAGCATGTCTTCGTAGGCCGGCATGCCGCCGCCGCCGGCGTTGATCAGGGCCTTGACGGTCTCCTCGCTCGGCTTCTTGCCATTCTTCATCTTGGCCTTCGCAAACAGACCCTTCAAACCGGGGCCCATCTTCTTCTCGTCGCTATCGGCGTTATGGCAGCCGGAGCATTGTTCGAAAACTTCCTTGCCCGCCACGACGGGGTCAACGGTCTTCTTCTCCTGCGCCGTCATTAAGCTGGCAGCTAGCACAGCGCCGAGCGATAGGCTGGTTAGGGTGCTCTTGAGCATCGGGTCGATGTTCTCCTTAAATTATTCTCACTTCATCTTAGGATGAGTGGACTTCTATTTCAGTCTACAGCGATCCTGACGCCTGATGTGGCAAGTGCGTTACACGAAGGTTTCGCGGAGGTGTGGAGGGTTCGATTGGAATGTGCCCCACCGCTGGCGCGGTGGGCTGGCAGTGCTACCGGATGGGGGAATTAGACGAGGCTGAGCATTTCGGCAAACGTTTTGGGTGGTGGCGGCATCTCAATCACATGGCTATTCAAGAAGATGCTGAAGCGCCCCCTATCGAACTCCTGACGGACAAAGGCGAAGCGCTGACGCTCGCCGATCTCACCAGAGCGGGCAAGAAGGTCGTCGTCTACTTTTATCCCAAGAGCGATACGCCGGGCTGCACCACCGAAGCCTGCGAATTCCGCGATCAGCACTCGCAGTTTGCGCGCACCGACACGGTGGTGCTGGGCATTTCGCCGGATCCGGTGAAGGCCCAAGCTAAGTTCCAGGCCAAATTCGACCTGCCCTTCACTTTGCTGGCCGACCTGGACCACGCGGCGGCCGAAGCTTATGGCGTTTGGGTGGAAAAAAGCATGTACGGCAAGAAATACATGGGCGTCGAACGCAGCACTTTTCTGGTGGGAAGCGACGGCAAAATCAAGAAGATTTGGCCCAAGGTGAAGCCGGCCGGGCACGCTGCCGAAGTGCTGGCCGCCCTCCAGGAATTGGGCTAATGTGATAACCTGAAGGTTCTGCGTGAAATGCTTCGGCTGACGCGCAGGCCGTAAAACCTCGTATAACCCCATGGACAAGACCCACCGCAAAGAACTCAAAACTGACGAGTTTGCCGTCGCCACCGAGCACGCAATCAGTTATGCCGCCACCCATCGCCAACAGGTAATTCGTTACGGGGGCTTGGCGCTGGCCGTTCTACTCGTGGCCGGTGCGGCCTACTGGTTTATTCAAAGCCGCGCGGCGGAGCGGCA
>JAYVRS010001129.1:0-9829 GCA_043776185.1 Bryobacteraceae bacterium
GGCCCGCCGGCCGCGGCGAGCGCCTTTTCCGGCAGGCCCTCCAGCGGCACTACGCTCAGGTGCGGCCGGCTGCGGGCATAGTCGATCAGTTCTCTACGCATGGCCCTACCGGCAATAGCGAAGAAATGCGCGCGGTTCCGCAAAGAAAGTTCCGACCCGGCTAGGCGCAGGTACATCCGGTTGACCAGTTCGGTGCCTTGCAGGGTGTGGTTGGGACGCTCGCCGTTCATCAAATGCTGGGCCAGGCGCCGTAACTCCGGCATGACGATCTCATAGAGCTTGCCCTCGGCGGAGCGGTCGCCGAGTCGCATCTGCTCCAGAAGGCGGGTCACTTCATGGGAGTCCGGTTCCATAGGCGGATGACTCCATAGCATAGCAGAGAGCGCGCGCGTAGCCGTAGACTAGGAGATAATTCCACGAAGGGGTTGCGTGGAATGTCCTCTGCTAGTGGCCGGGCTACCGGCCGTTTTGCAAGTCCTCAAGCGACACCATGCCTGGGGCTCCTTGCCGGCACTGAATCGCCTTCCGCCGCGATTTAGTCAGCGCCAGGGGGGATGGTTACGCCGCGCCCTTCCGTAACAGAGCTTGCCAGTTGACCACTACTTGTAACGGAGCGTTCGCGGCCTTGTGGATAGGCACGAGAAATTGCTGGCCGTCGAGGCTGACGTCGTACGGCTGCGCCTCCGGGACCATGGAATTGAACGGGGGCAACCGGAAAAGCGGCCGGGGAGTCCCGACTTCAATGTCGCTTTCATTGTGGATTGCGGGCTTCACCGGTACGGCCGTTATTTGGCGGTCAGGCGAGATGAAAAAAAGTTCCCTGCCGTCCCGGCGCCAGCGGGGAAAAGTGCCACCGTTGCGGGAGACGCGCCGACGCTCGCCGGTAAGCCGGGGCGGATCGCTGCCCTCAAAGCGTTGCACGTAGACTTCGTATCGGCCCGTTTCGTTAATGTTAAAAGCCAAGTACCGCCCGTCGGGGGACAACGCCGCGTTGCCGGTTTCAAACGCGGTCTGTATTAGACGTGTGAGCTTGTGGTCCGGCAGGGAAGCCACCCAAATGGCTCGCGGCCCGGCTCCCCCGTAGAAAATCGAGCGGCCATCGGCCGACCAATCGTAGGGAAACTGGAACTCGCCACGCGGAAACCCTACCGAACTGCCCGGGTCGCCCACGGTTTGCACTCTCAATTGCAGCGGCCCTGTCTTGGTATTGCCAAAGGCGAGGCGGGTCCCCTCTGGCGACCAGAGCGGATTGGCACCGCCTCCCACGCCGGACGTCGCCCGTTCAGAAGTGCCTTGCGCAAAGGCGTAAATCCAGATATCCGGGTTGCCGGTACTGAAGTCGAACACGTCGGCCGCGAGTTTCTTGCCGTCGGGCGAAATCCGGAATTGTCCGAAAAAATCCCTAGGCTCGCCGACAGCGTTTAGCTCCCGCCCACCGCGATCCAACCAAGTGAGCTGGGCCAGCTGCGAGCCGCTGGAGTGGATCAGCGTTCCGTTGGGCGAGGCGTCGAATTCAGACCACCCCGTCGGCAGAAAGAAGGGCACATCTTTGGCCACTGGCACGGGATCGCCGGATACGCTCAGCCGATCCGCATCGAAGCGCTGCGCCAGCAGGGTGGAGCCGCGGCCGAACAGCAGGTGGCCTTGCGTGCTTTGCCGCTGATCTGGGACAAACAAAACTTGCGTGTCGGTGGGCATCAGTGCCGTCTCGCGCCCGGTGGCCAGTTCTTCGATGTAGGCTTGCTGGACGCCCAGCTTCACATACAACAGGTGCTTGCCGCCGGGAAGGAACTTTGGCCATACCATTGGCCTTCCTGGGCTGATGGTTCCGGATTTGACGGAAATTCTGGAAGAATTGCCGATGTCGGCCGTAACGATGACTCCCGCTTCGCTCCAGGTTGCCGTCCAAGGGTTCCTGATTTCGCAAATCGTGACCGCCGTGCCTCCCTCCGCTGGGATCTTTTTCAATTTCAGGCCGTCCCAGAAACCGATGAAGTCGCCATCGGGTGACCAGAAGACCATGCGCGCGCCTTCCGTTCCCGAGAGTGGGCCGGCCGTGAGCGAATCGAGCCGCTGGACCCAAATCATGGAGCCTTGCGCATTGGTGGCCACCATGGCGACCCGGTTGCCCGCGGGCGATAGCGCCAACGATTGCTGGGCGAGGTTCCGCTGGAGCCGCACGCCTGCGGGTAGAGCGGTCTGAAAGCGGAACGCGCCGGCGGTGGGGGCGGATGAACTCTGGCTGCGCAAGGCCCAGGTCAACCATCCGCCGCCCGTTGCTCCCATCGCCGCCGCACCGGCAATCCAGGGGAACAGCGCGCGCCTGGGGACGGCTGGTGATGGCACCGCATCAGGAGTTCGCGCGGCCCAATCGAGTTCGGCTTGGACGTCGCTGGCGGCTTGCCAGCGGGATGCGGGATCGGGGGCCAAGCAGCGGTCCATGATGTGGGCGAGCGGTGCGGGCAGCGAAGTCAGATCGGGCCGTGCTCCTGGGGGCGGGCGTTGGCCGGTCGCCATTTCGGCTAGCACCAGGCCGAGGGCGTAGATGTCGGTCCGATGATCGGTAGGCTGGCCTGCGTGTTGTTCGGGGGCCATGTAGGCGGGGGTGCCCATGATGGCATGGGATTGGGTGAGGGTTAGATCCGTGTCGGATTTGGCGAGGCCGAAGTCGAGGACCTTGGCGGCTTGTTTAGTGAGAATGATGTTGGCGGGTTTGAGGTCGCGGTGGATGATTCCTTTGGCGTGGGCAGCGGCGAGCGCGGCGGCGATTTGGGAGCCGATTTTTAGGGTTTCGTCCAGCTTCAAAGCCCCGCGTTTGATGCGGGCGGCCAGGGTTTCGCCTTCGCAGAGTTCCATGACGAGGTAATTGGTGGCATTCTCTGAAGCTCCGACGTCGTAGAGGGTGCAGATGTTGGGGTGATTGAGCGTCGCGATGGCGCGGGCTTCGCGTTGGAAGCGTGGGTCGAAGGGGGTGTGGGAGGTTTTGATGGCTACCGCGCGATTGAGGCGGGTGTCCATGGCCCGGAAGACTTGGCCCATGCCGCCTTGGCCGATGCGGGCTTCGATGCGATAGGGGCCCAGAGTGCATCCGGGCGTGATCGGGCCGGGCGTGGGTGGCCCGCCGGCCACGGTTTGGGTGGCACCGTCAGAGGGTTGGTCGAGCAGCGATGCGACTTGGCGCTGCAAATCAACGTCGTCTGGGCAGGCGGCTACGAGGAAGGCCGCGCGCTCGGCGGCGGGGCGTTTGAGGGCGGCCTGATAGATTCTTTCAATCTGTTGCCAGCGGTCGGACATTTGCGCTTCACCTGAAGCCTTCTATTATGGCTGAATTTGAGTTGATTGCCGCTACTTGGAAATCGGGGCAACGGGTGGTGCCCAAGCGTGAAGGTACTCCTTGCGGACTCTCTCTGAGGCGAGTTACTTACTATGTCAGAGATTTGTGGCTATTGCTGGGAGAAACTTGGATCTGAGAGGCGAGTACAGTCCGCGTGACGGCGCACGCGCAGGCCGAAATGGTTGAGGAAGGAATTACGCTGGATGAAGTGTTTGAGACCCTGCGTTCTGGTCGCGTGCTGGAGGATTATCCCGAGCACCGCCGGGGGGCATGTTGTCTGATGGGTGGACGCTCAGCGGCGAACCGGCCATTGCATGTGGTGTGTACCACGGCGCAGCCGGTGCTGATCGTGATTACCGTGTAACGAACCGAAGCCGCCGAAGTGGCCCACTCCGGAGGAAAGGGGAACGAATCGATGAACTGCAGCATCCAGGGATGCCCGGGGAATTACGAGCCGCGCACCGTGATCCACACGGTACGTCACCAGGGTCAGGTCGTAGTGATCGACCACGTTCCCGCTGAGGTCTGTCCACTGTGCGGCGACGTGCTGTTCCGTCCCGAGACCGTTCGCGCACTGGAGCGGCTTCTGGAGAATTTGCGGCAGCCCGACGGGTCAGTGCCGCTTTACGAGTACGCCTGAGCGTTACTCCCTGCCCTACTTCAGCAGCGCCGGCCAATTGAGGATCACTTGGAGCGGTTGTGGGGCGCTCTCCGCGCGGACTGCCATCAGGAAGCGCTTGCCGTCCGGAGCTACCGCAAACCCGTTGAACCCTCTGGAGTTAAACAACGCGACGGAGGCCGAGGGCTGCACCGAATCCGCGCCCAGCGTCAGTTTCACCGCCATCAACTTGCCGTCTGGAGAAGCATAGAAGAGTTCGCGCCCGTCAGGTCCCCAGGCCGGAAAGCTGCCGCCGCCGTTCGATACCATCCACTTGCCCGTGGGTTGTGGATAGGCCTGGATGAACACTTCGCGCCGGCCCGTTTCGTTGGAAGTGTACGCCACCCAGCGAGGATTCGGTTCCGGAGAGAACCGGCCGTAATCCTCATCGAACTGACCATCCCGATAGGGGCGCGCCTTGGCGCCCGGCTCGGCTTTCCCGTCGGCCGACACGGGGAGCACCCACAGGTTGGTACTTCCACTTCCCGCGTCGCGCTCATGGTAGAGGAGTGAACGTCCATCGCGAGACCAACTCGTCGCGTACTGCGGCGCTTTCACAAAAGCGGCGATCCGTTCCTCGCTCCCAGCTCCGTTCGAATTCTTGCGGATGAGGTTCCAGGGATTCCCCGAACTGAAGACGATGAAGTTTCCGTCGGGCGACCAAACGGGAAAGTCATTGGTGCCTGGGGAGAAGGTGAGGCGGCTCCACGCATCGCGTTCCAAATCGACGGTCCACAAGTCAGAGGTGTCATTTTGACGTTTACACACCACCAACCGCCGCCCGTCGGGCGAAGGGGCAAATCGAGTGTAGACACCGGGAGGGCCGACGGTTCCGACAGATTCTCCCGCGCGGTTGAACCAGGTCAGTTGCTCGAAGTCTCCGCTCTTCTCGCCATAAAGCAGCACCCCATTCGACGAAGCGGCCAGCGCCAAGTTACCCCTTCCCTGGGCTCCAACCGGATCGGCGACCGGCCGCACATTGCCGGAAACCGCCAGCCGGTCGGGATCGAACCGCTGGGCCATCAGGGTTGTGCCCCGCCTCCAGAGCAGGTAGCCGGCGGCGAACCGGAAGTCTCCTTCGGTGGTGGCTACGATACGGGAATGCTGCGTCGGGTTATCGAGCCGCGCCGCATAGATTCCGGAGTCCTCGGCCTTGGCCGCGCCAGCGTAGAACAACACGCTCCGGCCGCTGGGGAGGAATTGGGGCCATGCATGATAACTTTCCCCGCGCGAGGCGTCCAGCTTGGTGAGGGGCACCGGCGCGCCGCCGGACGCGGAGACTTGGCGCAAGGGGCCGTTTCCGTTGGCACCGGAAATTATCAAGCCGCTATCGCCCCACGTGCCACGCAGCACCATCCCGGGCGCATCGCCGATGACCGTCGGGGCCCCGGCGGTCAAGTCGATTCGCCACATCTTGCCCGCCGCGATGTAGCCGAGTGAGCGCGAGTCCGGTGACCAGAAGGGATAAAACGCACCGTCGGTGCCGGGTAACGCACGCGCCGCGCCGTCCAGCGGGCGGACCCAGAGTTGCCTGGGGCCCTTCCCGGACACCACGTAGGCCAGCAGGCGGCCGTCGGCCGACACGGCGAGGCTCGACTCGTCGAAACGGCCGCCTTCCGGTGGAGTGAGTTGGAACCGGACGGCCTGTTCGTCCACTGTCGTCTTGGCGTTCTGCGAGAAGAGCCATCCGCCCAGCGCTCCGAGCACGAGCGTCGCCGCCGCCGCTGCCCAGGGCCAGCGGCTCGTCTTCGCCTGGTTTAAGATCCGCGGCTCCATGGCCAGCGCCAGGTTGTACTTCAGGTCGCGGGCGTTTTGGAACCGCTCGTCGGGATCCTTGGCGAGGCACTTGGCGATCACGCGTCCGAGTGGCGGGTGCAGGTCGAGCGGGACGGGTTCCCGTTCGAGGATGGCGGCGATGATGCTGGCGGCGGAGGCGCCTTCAAAGGCGCGCTTGCCAGAGAGCATTTCGTAGAGCACGCAGCCGAAGGCAAACAAGTCACTCCGGGCATCGGCTTCGCGGCCTTGTAACTGCTCCGGCGAAATGTACTGCAGCGTGCCGAGAATTTGACCTTGGCCAGTGAGGGCTTGGGTGAGGGTGGCGTCGGTTTCTTTGAGCGGCGCGGTTTGCTTGGCGAGGCCGAAGTCGAGGAGCTTGATGCCTTGCTTGGTAACCAGGATGTTGGCGGGCTTGAGGTCGCGGTGGGTGAAGCCTTTCTGGTGTGCGGCGGCGAGAGCGTCGAGGATTTGGCTGGCGTACTCGACGGCCTTGGCGACCGGCAGCGGACCCTTCAGCGGAGCGCCTTCGATGTGCTCCATGACGAGGTAGTTGGGGCCGACATCGTAGAGGGTGCAGATATGCGGGTGGTTGAGGGCGGCGATGGCGCGGGCTTCGCGCTCGAAGCGATCGGTGAAGTCGGTTTTGGAGAGCTTGATGGCGACAGTGCGTTGAAGCCGGGTGTCGCGGGCACGGAAGACCTCGCCCATACCGCCTTCGCCGATAGGGGCTTCGATTTCGTAAGGTCCGATACGCTCGCCAGGGGTCATGGAATTAATTCAGGATACAGCATCAGGCCGCTAGAGACTGCGTTAGTGCCGCTCGGAGTTCCGGTATTCGCATGGCAGTGGCATTCCAGACTTCGTCCAGGTCGACGCCGATGTAGTCGTGGATGGCGGGAGTTGTTCGAGGCTCCGGCGTTGATTGTCGACGATTGGCGCGAGCACTTGGCACCGCTTGAGGAGGATCGCGCGAAATGCACTGCGGATTCGGACTTGGACTGGTTAGGTGCCCATCGACCCCAAGGGTTGGGTGCACCAGAGGTGAGGTGGACGCGGCCGGGCTGGGGTCCGGAAGCTGCGTAGTTGTCCCGCGTAGCCGTGTAAACTCGCCGTTATCCCTGAGTCCTGCGTCCCGTCTTAGTTAGCAGCTGTCCGGCGGCCTCGCCCCCATTTGCACGCGTGCCCTGAAGGTGGAAAGGGGGGCCCCTACCCCCCTCGAATACGTATCGCCGCATTCCTTGGAGTAAGTTATCTCGAATCAGGAGTTCGGGGGGCGGCAGGCCACGAGATGGTTGGAGCTAACCAGTTAGTTGGGGAAAACTGGCGCGATCAGGGGCCGTAAGCAGACGCCGACGACGCTTCAATGAGGCCCCGACCAGTTAGTCGGGGAAAACACCCAATAAATGGCAGTCGGAACCATCAACGCCGCGCTTCAATGAGGCCCCGACCAGTTAGTCGGGGAAAAGCAGCGTACTCAGCGGCGTCGAGTGTGTAGGCTTTTACGCTTCAATGAGGCCCCGACCAGTTAGTCGGGGAAAAGGTCCCGAGCGGAATTGCGGGCGTGCGCACGATTTTCGCTTCAATGAGGCCCCGACCAGTTAGTCGGGGAAAAGCCCAAGCGGGTCCCCACAACCGATGGCCCGGCTGGGGCTTCAATGAGGCCCCGACCAGTTAGTCGGGGAAAAGGCCCGACGCTTCGAAGAGCGCCTTGGTGAAGCCGGGGCTTCAATGAGGCCCCGACCAGTTAGTCGGGGAAAAGGGTAGACCGTGGTTGGCTAGGGGCCTAGCAGCCCTGGCTTCAATGAGGCCCCGACCAGTTAGTCGGGGAAAATCACCAAAGTCAGACTCTAGAGCAGCCGCTTGTTGGACCGCTTCAATGAGGCCCCGACCAGTTAGTCGGGGAAAACTCGTCACGGTGAGTGGCCGATTCAGGCGAATATCGGCTTCAATGAGGCCCCGACCAGTTAGTCGGGGAAAATCGACGATCCGCATTGTCAGCCGCGACGTTGTTGATGCTTCAATGAGGCCCCGACCAGTTAGTCGGGGAAAACGCCGGCCTGGCACGGATTTCGACTGGAACTCGTAGCTGCTTCAATGAGGCCCCGACCAGTTAGTCGGGGAAAACCAAATCGAGCTGTCTGATGGACTGACGGTTGCTACGCTTCAATGAGGCCCCGACCAGTTAGTCGGGGAAAATCAACGTTCTGGCGCGCTGTCTCCTCGCCATCCCGGCTTCAATGAGGCCCCGACCAGTTAGTCGGGGAAAATGCGTAGCCACCCGGTCAAGGGCTTGATAGGCCTCAGCTTCAATGAGGCCCCGACCAGTTAGTCGGGGAAAACGTTCTCAATGAAGACGTACCGTGGTCGAACCTCGCGCTTCAATGAGGCCCCGACCAGTTAGTCGGGGAAAAACGCTAGGCGAGCCAGGGTCAAAACCAAGATCATCGCTTCAATGAGGCCCCGACCAGTTAGTCGGGGAAAAGCCTGGCCAGTGTGACGGGCTGAAGGGGCAAGAGTACGCTTCAATGAGGCCCCGACCAGTTAGTCGGGGAAAAGTGATGAATTACGGCGTCACGATATCAGAGATCACGGCTTCAATGAGGCCCCGACCAGTTAGTCGGGGAAAAGCTATTCCATCGGAGGATGGCATGGCTAGGCTGTCTGCTTCAATGAGGCCCCGACCAGTTAGTCGGGGAAAAGCCCAGCGCGGCATATGGATGGATGGTTTTTTAACGGCTTCAATGAGGCCCCGACCAGTTAGTCGGGGAAAACGGCGTGGGGCAACATATCGAGTCTACGGCTACGCATGGCTTCAATGAGGCCCCGACCAGTTAGTCGGGGAAAACTCATGCTCATCCGTCGTTGCGAAACGAGCTTCGGGCTTCAATGAGGCCCCGACCAGTTAGTCGGGGAAAAGCCAAGCCCCCCGACAAAGTAGCGGCACCGCAAGACTGGCTTCAATGAGGCCCCGACCAGTTAGTCGGGGAAAACTATACTTCTAGATTACCAGTGAATCACTTGTCTGTGCTTCAATGAGGCCCCGACCAGTTAGTCGGGGAAAACTTCGTCGTGCACGTCGCCTTGCCGGCTGACACCGTCGCTTCAATGAGGCCCCGACCAGTTAGTCGGGGAAAACGAAACCACCGTCATGGAGCCGTAGCCCGTCGTCTGGCTTCAATGAGGCCCCGACCAGTTAGTCGGGGAAAAAGCATGGAACCCGAGCCGGGTAAGTTCCCCAAAGACCGCTTCAATGAGGCCCCGACCAGTTAGTCGGGGAAAACGCATCGTCGACGCGCCCGAATAATGTGATAGACTGCGCTTCAATGAGGCCCCGACCAGTTAGTCGGGGAAAAGGTTGAGTACACCGCCAGCCACAAAGCCTAGCGCTGGCTTCAATGAGGCCCCGACCAGTTAGTCGGGGAAAATGAGCGCTTGTGGACCGACATTAACAAGCGGATGTACGCTTCAATGAGGCCCCGACCAGTTAGTCGGGGAAAAGGTTTCGTTGGTGTTGGTGTTGTTGGTTTCCATACTGGCTTCAATGAGGCCCCGACCAGTTAGTCGGGGAAAAACGTAGGCCCGGGGATCCACTGCCCGGCGAGCCTTCCGCTTCAATGAGGCCCCGACCAGTTAGTCGGGGAAAAACCACCCACGCCGCCGACTCCGACTGTCACCGTCACTGCTTCAATGAGGCCCCGACCAGTTAGTCGGGGAAAAGCGAGCACATCTGGGGTGGCGGGTGGGAGTTTGGGCTTCAATGAGGCCCCGACCAGTTAGTCGGGGAAAAGAGTTTCATCCGGCGTGATAATGAAGGTGCGGCCTAGCTTCAATGAGGCCCCGACCAGTTAGTCGGGGAAAAGACCAAAGTAGGACGCGCTAGTACCGCCACAGCTAGCTAGCTTCAATGAGGCCCCGACCAGTTAGTCGGGGAAAAAAGCGTAGGCATGGCAGATAAAGAACTAGCCCACGTGGCTTCAATGAGGCCCCGACCAGTTAGTCGGGGAAAAACGTTTTCGATAACCACCCATCGCGGTCGAATCTCGCGCTTCAATGAGGCCCCG
>JAYVRS010001130.1:0-2919 GCA_043776185.1 Bryobacteraceae bacterium
GAGATCTTTCTCCCGGCCCAACGCGAGCTGAATCGTTTCACGTTTCTGCCTTTGGAAGAAATCGACCTCATCCATTCCAGTCGACTGCCGCAGCACCACCGTGATCCAGCGGACCGTCTTTTGGTGGCCCAGGCCTCGCTCAACGGCTTAACGCTGCTGAGCCCCGACCCTCTATTTCGTCATTACGCGATTCGCGTCCGCTGGTAGCACTTTGTCCACTCCTGGCTTGGGGCGATCTTCCAAAGCCCGTTGTAGCTCAGTCAGCTGCTCCGCCATGCTGAAGGCCGGTAGCAGCGGACGCTCGGCCGGAGCCCAGGCTGGGCGCGTCTTCGCGTGTAGACCGAAGCGATACTCCAGCACCAGCAAGATCATCCGCATGCCCAGCCAGAAGGCCTTCCACAAACTGCCCGTCACCGATGAAACCCCCACCCGCACCCGATAGTTAATCGGGATCTCCACAAACGGAATCCGGTGCGCGATCACTTCCATCAGCAACTGCGGGCCAAAGTGCGATCCGCCAATTGTCAGACTTGGCCGGATCGTCGCTAGTGCCTCGCGATGAAACAGACGCAGCGTGCAGCCCATATCAGTCAGCATCGTGGTGTTGAACAGGAACTCGGTCATCTTCGCCACAGCCCAGTTGCCCCAGCGCAGAAACAAGCCCATGTTCGCGCCCTTCCAAATGAACTCGCGGCTGGTGCGCGTGCCAAACACCACCGGCATATCGTCCGAGTAAGCCAACAGCTTGATCAGATCGTTGCCGCTAAAGGTGCCATCGGGTTCGGAGAGCACGATCAAGTCGGCGGTGCAGTTATCCATGCCGCACAACAAAGCGTTGCCATAACCTTGCTGACTCTCAAAAATCTCTCGTGCGCCCGTGCCGGCCACCTCCTCCGAAGTACCCTGGGCGGCATTATTATTCACCACGATCACTTCGTCGGCCAAGCCTGTAGCGAATACGTCGAGGGTGGCCGCGCGAATCGAATCCCTCTCGTTATAAGTCGGAAAGATCACCGCTACTCGTTTGCCACGCCACATGCCTATGGGTGTTGATCGGCGGTTGCGCCGGAAACCTTTTCGGCCACCACCAGAAATTGTCCGGCAAACGGCCGCCACGGCAGCGCCAGATAGAGCTGGATCAGCCATCCCGCGGTGGGCAAGCGCGACTTCATGCTGAAAGGCGTAAAGCGCGGCTCCACGTGTACGACCCGAAAGCCGTTCGCCCGCAGAAAGTCGCAAAAGCCGTTATCGGTGTAAGCCGTGCGATGGGTATAGTCGTCAAAGTAGCGGCGTGGCTCCAAACGAAAGTTCGGCTGCACCACGATCAGCCGTCCACCCACGCGCAGCATGCGCCAAGTCTCGGCCAGGATCTGTTCCCCTTGTTCCAGCGTGAAGTGCTCAAAGAAGTTTGAGGCGAGCGCGGTCCCTAACGATCCCGATGCCAGCGGCAAAGGTTCCAAGGCCGATTGGATGATTGGCGCGACGCCCGCCCCCCAATGGCTCACCAGCGCCGGATTCATGTCCAACGCCCACTTCCGCTTGGCCTCCACCGCTGCGGAAAATTCTCCGTATCCCGCGCCCCACTCCAGCAGCCCGTCGTCTTTGTTTACCCAACGCTGCACGTAGCCGGCGATGGCCTTCCACACCACTACGCGGCGGGGGTCATGCGGAAAGCGAATCTCGTGATAGGTGATGGCTGGCGCGCTCATGATTTTGGTTTGTACAGGTAAAGGCCGCCCAGGTAAGGCCCGGAAATATGGGCCACCCGCTGGTAATGCCGACGGATCTCGGCAAGCTGCGCGGCGGGCAGCGTGGGAATCTCGGCGTGCAAGGTCTCAGTGTGGTCGACGTCATGATAAAGAATGACAGTGGCGAAGCGGCGCGCCGCCAAGTCCTGCGTAACGCGCGCCGGGTCAATGCGACCGGCTTCCACCAGCAGCCGGTAAATCAGAGGTTCCACCTCGAGCGGCCGTCCCAGGTGAATGAGCGCATTGGTGTCAGCCGATAGCACCCGGCCCGGGCCTACTTGGCCCAACACCGCCGCCGTCTGTTCGCGAAATTGAACCTCTTTCGCATAGCGCCCAATTAAATTGGGTATTTCCAGCCGCATGTTCAACAAAACATGCAGCAGCAAAGGCATCACCAGCAGCGGCACCCGGCTGCGGCTGCCGGTAAAGACCAGATCGAAGAAACCCAAGGAATGCAGAGACAGACAAGTGGCCATCACCAGCAACACGGTGCTCTCCACTTGGTAGTTCGAATCGGAGCCCACCTTGCCCGCCGTCAGCATCAGCACCAGGAAGGCGAGCCCCAGATAGATCAGCACCGGCCGTGAGTCCCGCCGCCAAAGCTGACGCGCCCCCAGCCCCGTGATGATCGCCAGTTGACCCGACGCAATCAGCCAGAACAGGCCGTGCTGTTCAATCTTTTCCCAGGCAAAGGGATTGATGTTGGCGTAGAGCGTATTCGCCAGAAAGCTGCCATGGGTGAGGAAATTGGCCAGTAGCACCAACCCCATGCCCACTCCGCCCGTGGTTAGGACAAAACGCAAAGCCGGCCTCCGGTCGCGCAACCAGAGGGCCACGAAAATCGCGGCGGGGGCGGCCAGAACGGTCTGTTTGGTAAATACTGCTAGCACGGTCAGCGCGATGGCCCAACGTAACGAATTCGTGCGCAGCATTCCATAGCGCGAGAACTGATGGAACGCCGCCAGCGCGAGCGTAATGGCCAGCATGTCCATCTGCCCCACCGTGCCCCAGAACGGCAATCCCGAGGTGCAGCCGCAAAGCGCCACGCCCAGCCACGCGCAGCGGCGATCACTCGAATAGAGCCACAGAATCCGGTACACCAGCCACCCCAGCACCAGCAGCGCCGCCATGCTGATCAGCCGCCCCGCGACATAAGGCGAAAGGCCTAACT
>JAYVRS010001131.1:0-2918 GCA_043776185.1 Bryobacteraceae bacterium
GCTCGGCCTTGACGGCAGCCGCCGCCTGCCTCGGAATCCTATAATGAAGGGCGAAGGACGGAGCTGAAGTCCGTTGCCGGCCCTGGCTGGTAACTTAACCTGAACGCCGTTTACACAAACCTATTGACAAGACCTGCGGGAAGAGCACAAAAGGACTCATTCAAGCTGTCGCAGAACTAATAGACCGATGCCGGTGTTGCCTGCGCATGGTGGATCTCCATGCAGCCCTTGCCCATCGGCAATAGCTTGCCCGGATTCAGCCGGCACTGCGGATCGAACAGCCGCTTGAAGTTGGCGATCATGTCGAGCGTCTCCTCGGAGAACAGCTTCGTCATTAGCTCCATCTTCTCCATGCCTACGCCATGCTCGCCAGTGATAGATCCGCCCACCGCAATGCAGTGCTCAAGAATAGCTTCGCCCGCCGCCACGGCCTTCTGGACGTCGCCCGGCTTGCGCGCGTCGAACAGAATGATCGGGTGCATGTTGCCGTCGCCGGCGTGGAAGATGTTGCTGATCTGCACGCCATGCTCGCGGCTAATCTCCCCGATGCGCCGCAAGGTGGGCGCAATCTGGGTGCGCGGCACCACGCCGTCCTGCACGTAGTAGAAGGGGCTCACGCGGCCAATGGCGCCGAAGGCATTCTTGCGGCCCTTCCAGAGCAAGTCGCGCTCTTCGGCCGATTTGGCCAGTCGCACTTCGCGCGCCCCGCGCTCAAGGCAGGTCGTTTTGATCGGTTCCAACTGGCTTTCCACGGATTCGGTAAGGCCTTCGATTTCGATCAGCAGTACGGCTTGGGCGTCCATCGGATAGCCGGCGTGGGTGGCCTCTTCCACCATGCGCAGCATCGGACCGTCCAGCATTTCGAGCGCGGCCGGCGTAATCTGCTTGGCCGTAATCTCGGCCACCGTATCGGCGGCCGCGTCGGTGGTCTCGTAGATTGCCAGCATGGTCTTGACGGTTTCGGCCGTGCGCATCAGGCGCAGCCAAGCCTTAGTGACCAGCACCATGGTGCCTTCGCTGCCCGTCAGCAAGCCGCAGAGGTCATAGCCCGGCAAGTCCGTTTCGGGGCCGCCGATTTCGGTGATGGTGCCATCGGGCAGCACCACTTCGAGGCCTAACACGTGGTTGGTGGTGACGCCGTAAACCAGCGTATGCGGGCCTCCCGCGTTCTCAGCGACATTGCCGCCGATGGTGCAAGCACGTTGGCTCGAAGGGTCCGGCGCAAAGTAATAGCCGTCGCGCTGTACGGCGAGTGTGACGTCCAGGTTTACCACGCCGGGTTCGACGAGCATGCGCTCATTGGCCAGGTCGATCTCGAGAATCCGATTCATGCGGGTGAACGAAATCATGATGCCGCCGGCGCGCGCAATGGTGCCGCCGGAAAGGCCGGTGCCCGCGCCACGGCCGACGATGGCCAAGTTGTTGGCCAAGGCCAGCTTCACCAGCGCCGACACTTGCTCGGTGGATTTGGGGAACACCACCACGTCGGGCCGGGCCTTGTCGATGCTGCCATCGTATTCGTAAAGGCTCAGGTCAGCCGTCTGGTCCAGGTAGCCGCGGGCTCCCAGCATCTGATGAATCTCGGTGCGGACCGCAGCGCTGATCATGGCTTAGCGCATCGCCCGAATCTGGTCGAGCACCTTGGGGTCCAGCCAAGTGCCCGCCGGCTCGCCCTCATATTTGGCCAGCACTTTGCCGGCCGAGTTGATGATGTAGGTCTCCGGGAATTTGTAGGTGCCGTAGCTGGCGCTGATGCGCGCTTCGGCGTCGCGGGAAGTGGCAAACTTCACGCGCATGCGTTCGATGAACTTTTTGTAGGGCTTCTCGTTTTTGTCGACGCTGATCCCCAGCACCACGACGCCGTCCTTGGCCAGCTCTTCTTGCAGGGCGTTCAGCCGGGGCGTCTCTTCAATGCAAGGCGGGCACCACGTGGCCCAGAAGTTCAGCATCAGGATCTTGCCGCCAAAGTCGGCGCGACTTAGCTTTTTGCCGCTCTCGCTGGTCACTTCGAAGTCCGGCGCGGTGTCGCCCACCAGCGTCACTCTTTCGCGTAAGGTATCGTAAATCACGAAGCCCAGCCCCATCAGCAGGATGAGGATCAGGGCGAGAGGCGGACGAAGGTCAGATTTCATATGCCTGTTTTCATTTTACGGTATCGCTACGGGCTTTTCGATCATCTATAAAAAGTAGGTTCATGAAAATCACGCGACGCATCGAATTTTGCTCATCCCATATCTGTGCCATCCCCGGCCGGACTGTGGAGGAAAACCGCGCGCTCTACGGCGAAGCCTCGAATCCTCATGGCCATGGACACAACTACGTCCTCGAGGTAACGATCGCCGGTGAGCCCGACCCGGTCACCGGGATGATCGTCGATTTGAAGGCAGTGAAAGAGATTCTGAACCAGGAAGTGGTTACCCCTTTCGACCACCGGCACCTGAACTACGAGGTGCCACCCTTCGACCAAGTGGTGCCCACCACCGAGAACATGGCCCTCGAGATCTGGCGACGGCTGGCACCGCATTTCACCGGTGCCCAGGGTCGCCTGGACTTAGTCAAACTGTATGAGACCGACGACCTCTATGTCGAATATGCGGGTGAGCCGGCATGAGGCTCACCCGGCGCTATCGCTTCTCGGCCTCGCACCGGCTGCACTCCGATCAGCTGACCGAAGCGGAGAATGATGTCACCTACGGCAAGTGCAATAACCCTTACGGACACGGCCATAATTACGTTCTGGACGTGACGGTGCAGGGACCGGTAGACGCCGTCACCGGGCGCGTGGCCGATCTGCCGTCGCTCGATGAATTCGTGCAAAAGGAAATAGTCTCCCGGTACGATCACCGGAATCTGAACGACCAAGTAGCTGAATTATCGGGCGTTGTGCCTACCACTGAAGTTGTCTCCGCCGCGATCCA
>JAYVRS010001132.1:0-2910 GCA_043776185.1 Bryobacteraceae bacterium
ACCAGCGTGGTATCGAGCAGGCCGAGCGATTTCAAATCTTTGACTAAGGCGGCGCAGGGCTGATCGACTTGGCGGCAGACGTCCTCGAGCGGTTTGGTAAGGTCGTCGTGATGATCCCAGTCGGTGTGCCAGAGCTGGATGTAGCGCACGCCACGCTCCACCAAACGGCGCGCCAGCAGGCAGTTGGCGGCAAAGCTCGGCTTGCCGGGTTCGACGCCGTAGAGGGCCAGCGTCTCTTTGCTCTCTTTGGTAAAGTCGATCAGTTCCGGCCCGGACGTTTGCATGCGATAGGCCATCTCATAGGCGGCGATGCGCGTGTTGATTTCGGGGTCGGCCATGGTCTCATGCCGCATAGCATCGACGTCGCGAATGGCGTCGATCACCTGGTTTTGCATGCGGGGCGTAACGCCTTTGGGCGTCGATAAGTTCAAGATAGGGTCGCCGGAGCCGCGGAATAGCACGCCTTGCTCGGTGGTCGGCAGAAAGCCGCTGCCCCACAAGGGCGCGCCGCCGCGAGGACCGCGGGGGCCGCTTTGCAGCACGACAAAGCCCGGCAGGTCCTTCGATTCTGAACCTAACCCGTAAGTGACCCAGGCGCCCATGCTGGGCCGGCCGAAACGGGTAAAGCCGGTGTTGGCAAAACACTTCGCCGGCGCGTGGTTAAAGTTCTCGGTGGAGACGGTGTGGAGAAAAGTAAGATCGTCGGCAATGGCTGACGTATGCGGCACCAGATTCGAGCCCCAGGTGCCGGATTGGCCATGTTGCTTGAACTCGCGCTTGGTGGCCAGCAGTTTGGGCTTGTCCTTGAACGAGGTGTCCATGAAGGCGAAGCGCTTGCCTTCGAGGAACGAATCGGGAATGAATTGTCCGTGCAGCTTCTGAAGCTGGGGCTTGGGCGTCCACATCTCGAACTGGCTGGGTCCGCCGGCCATGAAGAGGTAGATAACGGACTTGGCTTTGGGGGCGAAATGCGGCTTGGTGGGTTCGCCGGCGGCCATTTCATTGGCCAGCATGGCAGCAAGAGCCGTCTTTCCCACGCCCACGCCACAGCGCTCAAACAAATGCCGGCGAGTGAGATCCTGGTCAGTCATTTTGATTATTCCCGCGTCATGAATTCGTCAAGGTTCAACAGTACTCGTGCCAAGCCGGTATAGGCAGCCATTTCGGAGCCGCCCGACTCGTCCTTTTGCATGGCCACGAAGCGCCGCAGCCGGTCGCGTTCGGCGGCGCTGGGTGGGCGGGCCATCGCCATTTCAAAAGCTTGGCCCAGCGGATCCGGGGTCTTCAGCGCGCGCGCCGCCAGAGCGTCGGCAAACTCTTTGACGGCCTCGTCGTTTAACAAGGTGAGAGCCTGCAAAGGCGAGTTAGAGCGGTTGCGGCGCGTACACGCGGCCGAGGCATCGGGGCCATCGAATAGCGACATCGTGGGATGCGGCGTCGCGCGCCAAAGGAACGTATACATGCCGCGGCGGTAGCGATCCTCGCCAGTGCTGGTCGCCCACTCCCGGGCGTTCTGGCCGGAATTCATCACGCCCGAAGGGATGGGCGGGTAGACGCTGGGCCCGCCTACTTTGGGGGCGAAAAGTCCGCTGGCCACTAAACCGGCATCGCGAATGATCTCGCCTTCGAGACGAATGCGGTTCTGGCGAGAGAGCAACAGGTTGCGGGGGTCTTTCTCGGTGGCTAGGGCGTTATCGGCGGGCGAGGCTTGCTGATAAGTGGCCGAGGTGAGCATCAAGCGGTGCATGGCCTTTTGGCTCCAGCCACGCTCCATAAACTCGACGGCCATCCAGTCCAGCAATTCCGGATGGGTGGGCAGCGAGCCTTGACGGCCAAAGTCATCTTCGGTCTCGACAATGCCCTTGCCGAAGTAGCGCATCCACATGCGATTTACCGTGACGCGAGCGGTGAGCGGATTCTGTTTTGCAGTAAGCCAGCGAGCCAAGTCGACGCGGGTGGCGGGCCCCTGATTGCCTAAGGGCGGCAAGATGCCCGGCGTGCCTGGGGAGACATTTTCGCCTTTGCGGAGAAAGTCGCCGCCTTGGTGAACGTAGGCTTGCCGATGCTGCGGCAAGTCTCTCATCACCAGCGACGTGATGATCTTG
Source organism: Bryobacteraceae bacterium (assembly GCA_043776185.1). Lineage (GTDB taxonomy): Bacteria > Acidobacteriota > Terriglobia > Bryobacterales > Bryobacteraceae > JALHNI01. The sequence goes on from JAYVRS010001132.1 coordinate 2,106, forward strand.
GGTTGCAATTTTTCCACGGCGCGCATGGTGGATCGGCGGTCTCGCCAAGCCTCGTCGGTATTGGCGAAGGCCTCAAACACCAGCGCCGCCTGCTCGTCGTTGCGACGGCCGACATGCAGCCCCAAGGCTGCCTGGACGCTGGTCCGGAACTTTTTGATATCGGCTTCTTTTAGCGCCGCTTCCCAAGCTTCCTGTTTCGGCTCGATCTCTTTGCGGTAGATGTTCAACTCGCCCTGCAAAGCCTTTAACTGCGCCTGGATGACATCTTTTTTGCGGATCTCGGCCGGAGTGCCCAATTCGAGCACCGGCTTCTGTACGTTGTCGCGATCTTTCTCGGCGGCGGCTTCGTCGACATTGTTGAAGAAGGAGAAGAACTGGTAAAACTCTTTCTGCGGCAACGGATCGAATTTGTGGTCATGGCATCGCGCGCAACCGAGCGTCAATCCGAGAAACACGGAGCCGGTGGTCGCTACGCGATCAACGACGTGATCGACGCGGTATTGCTCAAAGTCGATGCCACCTTCGAAGTTGATCGGCGTGTTGCGATGGAAACCGGTGGCAATCAATTGGTCAGTGGTGGCATGGGGCAATAGATCGCCGGCAAACTGATCCATGGTGAACTTGTCGAAGGGCAGGTCGACGTTGAAGGCGTTGATGACCCAATCGCGGTACTTCCAGATTTCGCGAGGCGCATCAATGGAGTAGCCATTTGAATCGGCATAGCGAGCTTGATCGAGCCAGTGGCGACCCCAGCGCTCGCCGTAGTGGGGCGAGGCCAGCAGACGGTCCACTTGCCTTTCGTAGG
>JAYVRS010001133.1:0-9790 GCA_043776185.1 Bryobacteraceae bacterium
GGTCGGTCCTTCGCCCGAGGTCATCGCGTCGATGGGCGACAAACTGGCCGCGAAGGCGCAGCTCGTGCGGGCGGGCGTCCCGATGCTCCCCGGCCTCGACCTGACCGGAGTCTCCATCGAGGAGGCGTCCGCTTTCGCGGAACAGGCGGGCTACCCCGTGCTCGTCAAGGCTTCGGGCGGCGGCGGCGGACGCGGAATGCGCGTGGTCACCGAGCCGTCGCAACTGGAAGCTTCGATCGCCGAAGCGGCGAGGGAGGCTGCCGCTGCCTTCGGCAATGCCACCGTCTTCATCGAGAAATACGTCCAGCCCGCCCGCCACATCGAAGTCCAGATCCTGGGCGATACGCACGGCAACCTGGTCCACTGTTTCGAACGAGAATGCTCCATCCAGCGCCGTCACCAGAAAGTGATTGAGGAGTGTCCCTCGCCACTGGTAAGTGCCACGCCCGGTATGCGTGAAGCCATGGGTGCGGCCGCTGTCAAAGCCGCGCAGGCCGCGGGCTATACGAATGCGGGCACCGTCGAGTTTTTAGTCGACGAGTCCGGCGCGTTCTACTTTCTGGAAATGAACACTCGCCTCCAGGTGGAGCATCCCGTTACTGAGTTAGTCACTGGGCTCGACTTAGTCCACTGGCAGTTACGCATTGCTGCTGGTGAGCCGCTCACCTTACAGCAGAAAGACATCGCCTGGCGCGGCTGGTCCATCGAGTGCCGCGTCTATGCCGAAGATCCTGACGCCGGCTTCCTACCGTCTCCCGGCCAGATGCAGGAACTGTCCCGGCCCTCTGGACCCGGCATTCGTCTCGATTCCGGGGTCTATTCGGGTTGGACGGTTCCCATGGAATACGACCCACTGCTAGCCAAACTAGCCGTCTGGGCCGAAACTCGGGATATCGCCGTCAATCGGATGGCCCGCGCCCTCCGCGAATACACCATCGCCGGCATTACCACCAACATTAGTTTCTTTGTGGACCTACTCGCCGATCCCGATTTCCGCGCCGGCCACCTACACACCGGTTTCCTTGACACCTTCATGAGCCGCCGCGTGTCACCCAAACTGGATCAAGAGTTAACCACCGTCGCCGCCATTGCCGCTGCCCTCCGCCAGCAACCGACGGTAGCTACGGCTGCCGCGCCCGCATCCCGTTGGAAGCAACAAGCCAGTGAGGTACTATACCGGTGAAATACGAATTCCGGGGAGAGGTATTGGAACTAACTCCCCACTCCGATCACGCCTCATGGACTTACTCGCTCGGCCAGCAGACCGGAGTGGTCAATGCGATCGAAGTGGAGCCCGGCACTTACAGCATCCTCATGGGCGGCCATAGCTATGAAGTGCGCACCGGGCCCTTGCCCGAGGGCCAAACCTGGGTCGACGTGGCCGGACGCCGTCAACACCTCGACCTCCGCGATCCGCGCAACGGACGCCCGGGAAATGGCACCGCCTCACGCAGTGGGCAAGCGACGCTCAAAGCCCCTATGCCCGGCAAAGTGGTGCGCATCCTGGTAGCGGAAGGTGACATAGTAGAAGCCGGACAAGGCTTGGCTGTAGTGGAAGCAATGAAAATGCAAAACGAGATGAAAGCGCCACGCGCGGGCGTCGTCAAATCAATCAAGGCTCGTGAAGGTGCCACCGTCACCGCGGGCGAAGCGTTAATGGTGATCGAGTAATGGCCGCTGACCCCAAGTGTCCGCAGTGCCATGGCACCGGCTGGATGTACAAGGAGCGCGACGGCGTCACCAGCGCATCCAAGTGCGAATGTCTCAAGGAGGGTCGCGCCGCCGAAGTCGAATCCACGGCCGGCATTCCGCCGCTCTATCGCCAAAGTAGCTTTGAGAACTTCAAGCTGCCGGAGAAGAACCCGATCGCCAATCGCGCTTTGGCCAGCGTCTTATTGGTCGTTCGTTCCTACGCCCGCGACTTCCCCTCCACCGATAAACGCGGCTTGTTACTCGTCGGCGAGCCCGGCACCGGCAAAACCCATCTAGCCGTCGCGGCGCTGCGAATTCTCATTGGCAAAGGCTTTGAAGGCCTATTCTTCGACTACAAAACCCTGCTCGACCGCATTCGAACCAGTTACGATCCTAACTCCGGCCAGTCCGACAAAGAGGTCTATCGTTCGGTGCTGGACTCCGAAATCCTAATGCTGGATGACCTCGGCGCGCATCGCATCAACGACTGGGTGGAAGATACTGTAACCTCCATCATCACCCATCGTTGCAACCAACAAAAACCCCTCATCGCCACCACCAATCTACCCGACGCCGACTTCGGAAGTAACATGATGGAGAAATCGCCCATCGGCGTCCAAACCAAACGCGGACTAAGCGAAGCTATCGGCAGCCGAGCGCATTCCCGCCTCTTTGAAATGTGCCGCGTCGTCCGCATGCCGCAAGTGGAAGACTACCGCAAACGGGTCCGCTAACATGGCCGAATTAATCTCGCTCGCCAATCTGAATGGTAGTCAGCTCGCGTGGAGTCAACCCGCCATTGCGCAAACCTTCGAGCTTTCCGGTTCGGAGGGCATCTATGCCCGGCTTGAGCTCAAGAAACTGGCCAGTTCGCGAGCAAACGGCACCTCTTCGCGCGCCACCTTCGCCTTCGAGCGCCAGGGCATGCTGAAAAGTCACATCAGCATTCGCCTCGCCGATAGCGCTCAGTCGCTGGCCACTTACGAACCGAACTTCGCAGGACAGAAGGGCCTCCTCAAATACTCCGGCGGCCAATCGGTTGAATTCCAAGCCACGAATTTCTTCAAAACGGAATGGCAGTGGCTAACTCCTGACGGCGATGGCCTGATAGGCTTCCGCGTCAAGGGTGCCGGCAAACCCCATGCGACGGTATTCATCGGCGACGACGGACTCCAACGAGTCGACCTCGACCTCTTGTTACTACTAGGCTTTTATGTTTTGTTACTGCTGCGAGAAGAATCCACTTCCTAACGGTCGGGGTTCGTTAAGATGGCTCGCTTACTAGCCCACGGCGTCAGCCGTAGGACACATACAGCGTTAAAATGCACCCCACGGCTGACGCCGTGGGCTTGTAAGCGAGTGGTCCGAAGGCAGGGGAAGAAATTAGAGATCACGCGGTAGCGAACCTATGGCGACCCCGCCGCCACATATCCGCTGCGCGCATTTATCCTCGCTTTAGGAAAGCGTCGCTTGGCTTCGTCAGAGAGCTCAACACGAATCTGGCGTAACTCTCCTGGCTTACTCTCGGGAGCCGCATAGAGCAGAAAGTATCGTTGCCTTAGTCGCCGAAATAACTCCTCCAACGAAACACCGGAGCCCCGCAAGGCTACCGCCTCGCCTCCGGTAGCCTTGGCAAACGTCCGGACGTCAGCCTTCCCACGAGAAGAATCCGCCGGAAACAGCAGCACGTTGAACACGACATTGCTCGACCATAGCTGGCGGCGCACCTCCTGGTCATCCACGCCCTGATAGCCCTTGTTATCCGTCATCATCACGATGGCCCGCCTGGCGCCAGGCCGCGCTTTCTGCTGCAGATACTTGGCCGTCGACTTCGTGCTGGCATTCAATTCCGTCCCGCCTCTTCCCCCGGGAAGACGCGTCATCGCGGCGGCGACGGCCGCGCGATCCACCGTCAGCGGCGTTGCTACGAAAGGCTCATCGGCAAACACCACCACGCCGACGCGGTCGTTAGGCAACAACTGGGCCATAGCTGCCGTCGCCGAGCTCTTAATGGCCTCCTGAATTTTGCTGGTGCTCTGACTCACGTCGATCATCAGCAGCACATCGAGTTCCTGATCCTCGGTGCCGAAGCTCGCCACTGATTGCGCTTGGTTGTTATCCCAGATCCGAAAATCGTCACGCTTCAATCCCGTCGCCGCGTGCAACCCCGCCAGCACCTGCACGTCCACCGCGATAAAGCTGGAGCTTGAGCGAAAGACGGGGTCGTCTTGACCGATCAGGATCAGGGACAGTAAGAGTAGTTTTGCCAAGCTCCAATATATCAACGGCCACCTGCTAGATTAAAAGCTTGTGATAGAGCCACGTACCGATCGCCACTTTGAAGCCGCCAAGCTTGCGTCGCTACTCGAGTCAGCGCGCCTGCTGAACTCACTCGAACTCGATGACCTGCTCAAGCACCTCTTGCGCACCGTGATGGGTCGGCTACTGGTCACCAAAGCTGTCATCTCCATCCAGCGCGGCGGGCAGATGCAAGCCTCCTTCTGGCGGGGAGTGCATGGGCTCGAAAAGCTCCAAGCCTTTGGCACAGCCGAGGCGCGGGCCACCGGCCTCGAATACCACTACCCCTTTGGCGACGGTTTGGGTCTGCTCGCCACCGGCCCCTCGCTCAAAGGCCCGCTCGAGGCCGGCGAGCGCGAATTCCTCGACGCCCTCTTGGGTTTGGCCACCTCCAGCATTGAGAATGCGCGCGCGCATGAACAGACTGTCATCAGTAACCATTCGCTCGACCAAAAAATCCAAGAGTTACGCGCCCTGCTCGACCTCGTCCGAGGCCTCGCCGCCACCACCGATCCCGACGCCATTGCCCAATTGCTCACTCTCACTTTGGCCGGTCGCTGGGCCGTGCTCAAACACGCCGTACTCACTTGGAAGCCCGGTCAAACCCCACTCGAACGTGAAAAAGGCTTTGACCTGCATCGCGGCGATGCCTTGAGGGAAGCGGTCACCGCGCTTACCGAACCGGCGTTTCTCGAAAGCCATTTGCCCGAGGACCTCCGCGCCCAAGTGAACTTACCCCAAGGGAGCTTGCTCTTCCCGATCCGCTCGAACGAGCAGTGCAATGGCGTCGTCGTGCTAGGGCCGCGGCTGGGCGGCAAGCCCTACACCGAGGCTGATCGCGAGTTCGGTGCCGGCTTAGTCGCGCAAGCGGCCGTCGCCTTCGACAACGCTTGGCATTTTCGCGAGACCCTAGCCAAGCAGCAGATCGAGAAAGAGCTCCACCTCGCCGCGTCCATTCAAGTCGACCTCTTCCCCAAGGCGCTGCCTAACCTGCCCCACACCGAAATCGCCGCCCGCAACCGGCAAGCCCGCCAAGTCGGCGGTGACTATTACGACGTCCTGCTGTGTCATGGCAGCGACCATTCGGAGTACTTACTCTGCGTGGCCGACATCTCCGGCAAAGGTATCGCCGCCGCCTTACTGATGAGTAACATCCAGGCGACGTTGCGAGCCATCCTGGCGCACGAAGTCGACGTCAAAGAAATCGCCGTTCGCACCAATGACTTACTATGGGCCAGTACGCCGCCGAATAAGTACGCGACGGCTTTCCTGGTGCGCTACGATCCCGCCACTGGGTTGGGGCAATATGTTAACGCCGGCCACAATGACCCGGTCATCCTGCGCGAAGACGGCAGCGTGGAGTTACTCGGAACTACCGGTATGCCCATCGGCATGTTTCCGAAGCGGGTCTTCGAACAGAGTGACCTGCAACTGAATCCCGGCGACATACTCTTCATCTACTCGGACGGCATCCCTGACGCCAATAACATCTCGGGCGACGAGTTCGATATGGACCGCCTGGTGAGCGCCTTGCGCGAGGCTCGCAACCGGCCCGTGGAAGAGATCCTCGACCACATGTTCAGCCGCCTCGACGAGTTCGTGGGCGAAGCGCCGCAGTTCGATGACATCACCATGATGGTGGTGCGCCGATGCTGAGGCGGCTACTGCTGCCTTTCGCGCGCGACACAGGCTATGCCTGGATGTGGCTATTGGTATTGGGATTTGCGCCGCTAGCCTATTGGACGGCGTTGCGCTTACCCGTGGCGCAGGTGCGCGAACCGCACGTGGGCTCCGCGGAGGCGCTGCGCCGCGCCATTAATTTCGGCAAAGGGCTCGGCCTGCGTGTCCAGGACTGGCGCGCCGCTATCCAGCCAGTACTCGCCGCCGAACATGCCCTGCTGGCGGGTACGGCTTCCTGGAAGGACCTGCCGCACGCACGCAAGAACCTGGCCCCGATTACCACCATTCGCGTCGTGCTGGTATCGCCGGACAAACGGCATTGGTTCGCCGTGTGGCTGCGGCCGGATGGGTCGATTCATGGGTACGATACATCGTCGAACCTGATGACCTTAGGCCCGGTTCCTCCCGAAGATGAGAGTCGGCGGATGGCCATGCAGGAGGCGGCGCGCGCCTTCCCGGACCAGCGCTGGGGAGAGCCCGAGGTGGAAACGGGCGTGGTCCAAGGGGTACACCGGGCACGACGCTACTTATGGCGAACGCCCGTGCTGCCGGGGGTTGAAAGCACGCTCACCGTTGAGGTGCACTGCGATCGGATTACCGAACGCACCGTGAAAGTGAAAGTGAACCAGGGAGAGTTACCGGTGCGCCCTTCCCGCCTCAACGGCATCTTTGGCAGCCTCTCCAGCCTCGCCTTGGCCGTCGGAGTTCTCTATGCGGTGTATCGCTTTTCACGACGGGCCTTGGAGCGGGAGATCTCGTGGACCCGCAGTGGCATCCTGGTGGCCTTATCCACCGCGTTGGCCCTGATCATCGTCGCGGCGGATCCATTAGCCGGCACCGGCCAATTGACGCCCGAGCGCTTCATTACGCCGTTCGCGATGCTATTTCCGCTGATCATGGTGCTGGGTTTCACCCTTCAAGGTATCGTCCTGGCCCTCGTCTACGGGGCCGGCGAAGGCGAGATCCGCGAATCGTACCCGGGCAAGATCACGTCGCTCGATGCCATCTTTACTGGCTACGTGACATCGGCCAATGTAGGGCGATCGCTCGTTATCGGCGCCGCCACCGGAGGCTGGGCTTTTCTGGCCGTGCGTTTGGTACGCTTCGCGGCGGGACAAACCGAGTTACGCGAACACGTGTTGGGCATGGCCTACGGAGGTTCACCGTGGCTCAGAGCTATGGTCACTGAAGCGGTGGCCCCGCTGTTTCTAGCGTGCCTTTGCTTGATGCTGCCGCTCCTGTATCTCAGCCGGCGCCTGGGGCGCAGTGCGCTGCGGCGCGGGTTGGCGATTCTATTCTGCTTCCTCGGTTCGAGTGCCTCGGGCGGTGGAGTCAATTTCAACCAGCCGGCCACCATCGCGATGCCCCTCGTGATCTCGGCGCTCGCCCTGGCCACCTTCTGGTATGGCGACTTCCTCGCGGCGGTGGTGGGCTTGTGGTGGTTCTTCGCTTTCGTGCACAACCAGGAGATGGCGCAGGTGGTTTCGGCCTGGGCACCGAACGCATACCGCATGTATGCCCTGGGTCTGCTTTCGCTAGTGCTGGGTGTGGTGATGCTCTACCGCGGGCGCAAGTTGAGCGACGAGGAAGTGCGTCCTCAGCACGCCCACCGGATCCAGGAACGGCTACAATTGGAACAGGAGGTATCGGCCGCGCGCGAAGCCCAGGTGCGGTTACTGCCGGAAGTACTGCCGGAGGTTCCCGGCTTCGCCTTAGCCGCGTCCTGCCATCCGGCGCGTGAAGTGGGCGGCGACTTCTACGACTTCTACAATCTGTCGCGTCAACGCTGCGGCATTCTGGTGGCCGATGGCAGTTCGGGAGGGCTCGCTTCCGCGCTGACGATTGGTTTGGCCAAGGGCTTTCTCTCCTACGCCGCTCAGCGCGATTGGCCACCGGGCTTGGCTTTAGAGCGTCTCCAGCCGGTGCTCACCCAGGCCATCGCTTCTACCTCTCATCACTTCAGCCTGTGCTACGCCGTGCTCGACCCGGTGATGTTCGAGATTCGGGTGGCGCGTATCGGGAGCCATCCGCGCGTGTTTCATTGCAGCCAACAGCGGCGGGCAGCGGGGGCCAACCTGGTGCGCGAAGTGCAGCCCGATGCGGACGAAGTACGCGTGGCGCTGTGCCCGGGCGATCTTTTGCTGTTCTGCACCGACGGGCTCACCAGCCGGCTGGAGACTCGGCTCGGCTGCAAGCTGGATGACTGGCTCGACCAGTTGAACAACGAGTCTTCGAAGACGGCCGAGCGTTTTCATAGCGACCTGATGCAGACGGTAAACGCCATGGGCGGCGATCTGCAGGATGACCTGACAGCGGTTGTGATTGAAATGCGCGTGCCGCACTTGCAGTCCGGCACCGGGGTCGAGTTGCGGGGCGCGGCCTGATGCGGCAACGTACCGGTTTGGCCCTGCTGGCCGCGTTACTAGGCGGCGCGGCGCTGTGGTGGCTGTTTCCCCGCTATGATCGCTCGGCCGATCTGGGTCACTTACGGCTCAATTGGCCGGAGGCGATTTCGAAGGCGCGGGAGGTGGCTCGGGCCAATGGCATCGACGCCGACAACTGGCTGCCTTCTGCCCACGCGGACGAGTGGAAAGGCGGCGCGTGGATCTACCTTTGGCGACGCTTGCATCCCGAGTCCCGCGTGTTCTCCGCCTTGGTGACGCCCTACGTATCGAAGGTGACGCTGCGGCAGCGGGACGGATCGCGTTACGCGATGGTCACCTTTCACGCCAACGGTCGGCTCATCGGGTTCAGCACCGCTTCGCAAGTGGCTTCTTCGGTGGGCCATGTCCATGCCACCGAAACGCTGGACGCGATGGCCAGCGGCGTCCTGGCTCAGTATCTGGGTGAGCATGCCCCGCTGTTTCGACCGGTGAATCGCGGCGTGACCCAGGGCAGCCAGCTATTGTATTCGTGGGAGTATAGTGACGCTGCCGATTCGCCCCATTTGCTGCGCTTTGAAGCGAGCTTTAGTGAAGAGCAACTTGTATCGGCGGAGTTAATCGCCGAGCCGGCCGACTCATTCCGCGAAGAGGTCCGGACGCTGCAAGCACCACAGGGCTATCTGCTCGCATTCCTATTCGTGATGTCGTTTGTATTGATTTCGACGGCGTTTCCCAGCTTCTTTCGGGCCCTGGTGCGGCGGCGGTTGAGCGTGAAGCGTTTAGTTTCGATGGCGGCGGTGGCCCTGGTGATGCTGGTGATCGTGCAGCGCGGGGGCAGTTGGATGGGAGAGGCCCTCGAAGAAAGCGCTCAGCAGTTCACCGACACCCTGGGGCGTATGGCTGGCCACGCAGTTCTCTACGCGATCCTCGGTTGTGCGATCGTGCTGTTCTACGGCGCGGGCCGCGGCTTGCTGCTGCCGCAACACCACCCACACTGGCTGGCGCTCGAGGCACTGCTAGCCCGGCGATTCCGGTTGCGGCCCATAGGAGCGGCGCTGTGGCACGGCGTGCTCTGCGGCGTGGCCCTGGCGGCCTTGCCGCTGCTAGTGGCGCCCTTTGCCTTGCCGGCGCAACCCTTCCTCGCGCGGGTTGAATCGTTGTACGCGTTCAGCCCCATGGCGGCGGTGCTCGAGCCCGGAATGCTGATCGAGATCTTCGTCCTGGTGCTACTGGTAATGCCCGTCACCCGCCGCCTGCGGCCGGCCTGGCTGGGCGCGCCCACCTTCGTGTTGGTGATGGCGTTGAACTGGTTCATTCTCCGGACCCCGTTTGACGATTGGGCGTGGCCAGGGTTATGCGCCTCGTTTCTCTTCGTGGGCGGTCTGTGGTTGGTGGAAAGCGAGTACGGAGCGCTGGCCGCGCTGGTTTCAGGTTTTGCCATGATTGCCGTCTGGACGAGTGGGGGTTTCTTTGTGCAGAGCTTGCCGGCGCTACAACAGCGCGGATGGTGGGTGGCCGGGCCGACGCTGCTGATCGGTCTGGCGGGTTTGGTGTGGATGCGCGTGGGGGCTGACGTCGACGAGCCGGCGGAGCTGGCCGCGATGCGTGCCGAAACCGCTACGGACGTGTTGTCTCAACGCGACCGCTTCGCATCGGAATTCGACGTCGCTCGCCGCGCGCAGCAGGCCATGCTGCCTCAAGTGCCTTCCCAAATTGGCGACGCCTCATTCGCGGCC
>JAYVRS010001134.1:0-2903 GCA_043776185.1 Bryobacteraceae bacterium
GGCAAAGGTGTGCTGGTGCAGATGCCAGAGGGCGGGCACGGTCCAGTCTTCGGCGATCAAGTCGACGGGAATGTCGGCGTGGCCCGGTGCGACGGGAAAGATGCGCCGGGGAAAAAGCTTCAGCAATTGATGCACGTGGTTGAACTGGGTGACGACGCCGGTGCGCGCGTTGCCCGCGATCGAACTCAATCGGACAATCTGCACGGGCAAGTCCTTGGCGGCGTCGAGTACCAGGGTTTCGGCCTCGGCTTTTGATTGCTCATAGGTATTCGGATAACTTTGGGCCTGGTAAGGCGCCTCAGGCAGCGTGCCTTCGTCGTTGCCCATCACATAGACGGTGCTGACATGGGTGAATTTGCGCAGGCGGGGCGCGCGGCGGGCAAAATCCAACAGGCGGCCCGTGGCGTGGGTATTGATGGCGCGGGCCTCGGCCAGCGATAAGTCGAAACGCACCGCAGCCGCGCAGTGAATGATTTCGGTGACGTCGTTCTGATGGGCGGCCAAGGAGAAGGTGGGGTCAGACAAATCCCCTTGCACCACCTTTACGTTGGGGGAGCCGGGCATCGGACGTCGAACCACGGCCAGCACCGGTTGGTCACCAGCGTGTTCGAGGAGCATCCCACCGACGAGTCCGGTAGCCCCGGTCATTAGCAAAGACATGAATTGGTCAGCATAGCAGGTGCCGGCAGGGCCATGAACGCCTCGCGCCGGCATGTGAGACCATAGGGGCGATGATTCCTTCCCGTCCGCACGTCCTCGGGGTCGCCAACGCGTGATCGATAGTTTCCGTTTTCGCATTGCCGGCTGTGGCACTGCTCTCCCGCGCACGCCCCTATCGAACGTCGAGTTGGCCAAGCAGCTGGGCGTCGAAACCTCCTGGATTGAGAGCCGTTGCGGCGTCGAGACCCGCTATAAGTCGGAAGGCGACGAGACCACGCTGACTCTTGCCGTGGAAGCCTCGAAGATGGTGCTCGCGCAAGTGCCCGGCTTCGTGCCGGACCTGCTGATCTGCTCCACCTTCACCCCCGAGTATCTGCTGTGCCCCACCGCCCCGGCGATCGCGCACAAACTGGCGTTGGGCCCCATTGGCGCTTTCGATTTGAATGCGGCCTGCTCCGGCGCGGCGATTGGCTTTCTGACGGCGATCAATTTTCTGGCGACGGGTTTCGCCAAGCGCGTACTACTGGTGTGCAGCGATACGCCAACTAAGTTTCTGGCGGAAGGCGATCGCAACACGCGCATTCTGATGGGCGACGGCGCCGCCGCCATGGCGCTCGAGACCACAGACTCTTGCCAAAGCCGCATCCTCTCGTGGTCCATCGGCAGCGATGGCGAAGGTGCTGCCTATTACTCGGTGCCCGTGGGTGGTTCGGCTTGCCCGCAACCCCCGGCGACGGCTCCGCTCGAAGGCGAGCTCGCTTTGGCCGTCAAGATGGAAGGCCGTCAGCTTTTCAAGTTTGCGGTCGCCCGCGGCGCGCAGTTGATTGAGCAGATTTGTGAGAAAGCCTCCGTGGCGATGGAAAACGTCAACTGGGTTTTGATCCATCAAGCCAATCTGCGCATCATCAATGCCCTGCGTGAAAAGGTCGGCATTCCGGAAGATCGCTGGGTGGTAAACGTCAATGCGGTAGGCAATACCGTAGCCGCCTCCATCCCCCTGGCGTTGGCCGATTGCCTCGACCGTCACGCTTTCAAAGAAGGCGACATCATCCTGGTAGTCGGTTTCGGCGCGGGCCTCACGTGGGCCGGCTTTTTGATGCAGTGGTAACCAAACAATGAGCTATCTCGACAGTCTAGAAAATAATTTGAAGGCGCTCGAGAACCTGGAAGAGCGTGACCCCACCGAGGTCCGGCGACGCCAGGAAGCTCGCGCGGCCGACCGGGCGGCGGCCGTAGCGGCCGAGCCTTACGTCAAGGAACTCCGCGAAGGCGAGTTCACCCGCACTCTGCTGGGCCATTGCGCGGTGATCGGTTACAGCCTGCGGACCAAGATTCGTCCCTTGTGGTTGGGCAATGTCCTGCGCCTCGAAGCCCGCGAAAAGCAAATGGACTTTGAGCCTTCCGCCGACGGCGTCCAAGCGGTATTTCGCGAAAGCGGGCAAGTCATCGGCCGCGAAGCCGTGGACCTCACCCAGCCCTCCGAGCCCCTAGCCAAGCGCTGGCTGGGCGTCTAGCCCGTACTGGCCTTCCTCTTATTCCAAAAAACTCTTTCGAACGCTTGACAAACTTTCCGCCTTCAAGGAAAGTACGGAGTGGCACATCCACGCGCCTGCTCGCGTAGCCAACGAAAGAGAGGGACCCTCCCGTGAGACCTCCCATCGCGATTCTCGCCGGGCTGATTGGCACCGGCATTATGGCATTTCTCTGCCGCGGCATGCATTCGGAAGCCATCGCCGCTGGCCTGCGCAACCCCATCCAGCAATCACTCACTTCCCTAGGCGTCACAGCAACCGTAGACGTAGACGGTCGCGATGTCACGTTGCGCGGCATCGTCGATAGCGAAGCGGCCAAGTTGAAAGCGGGCGAAGTCGCGGCCGGGCAGTGGGGCACCCGCCAAGTGAATAATTTGCTGGAGGTCCGCGCCAGCACCCCAGCACCTGCACCGCCACCCGTCGCTTCCCTGAACTGCCAAGCTGAATTTGCCAATATCCTGAAAGCCGAGCAACCGCTGTTCGCCAGTGCCAGCAGCGCGTTGTCGCCGACGAGCTATCCGCTGCTCGACCGCATCGCCCAAGCCGCCGCCAAGTGCCCGGCCGCCGGTCTGGTGGTGGGCGGCCACACCGATTCCATCGGCCCCCTTCCCTACAATCTCGAACTGAGCCGCGCGCGGGCCAACTCCGTGCTCGCCTACCTCACCACCAAAGGCATCGCCGCCACGCGCATCGAAGCCACCGGCTTCGGCC
>JAYVRS010001135.1:0-2887 GCA_043776185.1 Bryobacteraceae bacterium
GGCCGCAGGATCGTCTTCATCGCATTGACGCCGTTGGCGGCATTCACGGTGCCATAGACGCGCACGCGATCCCGCGTCGGTCCCCCCATCAACCGGTGCACCGGCACGCCATACACCTTACCGGTGATGTCCCACAGCGCTTGGTCAATGCCGCTCGAAATGGCCGTCTTGATCGGGCCGCCGCGATAGAAAGCCCCCCGATGAATCGCCTGCCAATGATGGGTTACTCGCGTCGGATCCTGCCCCACCAAATAGCCACCGACTTCCAAAGCTCCGGCCGCGCAAGCCTTGGCATCGTCCTTCAACATCTCGCCCCAACCGGTGATGCCGGCGTCAGTCGAAATCTTCACAAACACCCAAGAGTTCTTCAGCACGAACGACTCGATCTTCGTGACTTTGATCTTGTCTTTGGGCCCTATCTGCGCGGCATCGGTGCGATGCGCGGCGAACGTGGCATCGAAGCCGAGCAACGCGGCAGGGGTCAGTAAGCCGCGCAATACGGTACGCCGGTCAATCCCAGGCAGAGACATAGAAAGTGATCCTCCAATAAACGTATCGAAGGCTTCATTCTATATGACGATGCCGTCCGCGCGAGGAGGACGGCGGGTCGGCGTGAAGGGCGGAACGAGACGGGGTGCCAGCGCCGGCACATCGTCCTTCCAGAAGTCCTTGAAGTGCCCCTTCTCGCCGGTGACGTAGTAATGCGAGAGGTAAGCAATGTCGCAAGCCGCGTAGTTGGAAAACCACTGATCGAGTTTGACGATCCCCACGCTGTGCAACATGGCGAGCGCGTAGGCCGCCGCCTCGTCTTCGTAAGCAACTAACTCGCCCAGGAGACCCGCTTCCACGGGCGGCAGTTGCGGCTGTCCCAAGGCATATCCTTCCGGACTGAGATTCCATTGCGCCGTATGTCCGAATAGGTGGGCCAGTAAGAAGAGGCGCTCTTCGGCGTTGAGGAGATAGTCGATATGAATGGTCTGGCCATCCAAGTCACCGGTGAGCGGATCAGGAATATCGCGGGTGACCACGGTCATCCCGTGCGCATCTTCCAGATAGGCTTGCACTCGGGCGCAGTATTCGGCAAAAGGGATCAACCCAATAGTTTAGCGGGTGGCCAGCACGTCTTCAGCGAGAGCCCCGTTGACAGCGCGAGTAAGTAGAGTCTCATTTATTGAGTAACTCCACCAGAAAGTCCGCCGCTTCCTTCGACTTCATGTTACTCAATCGCTGCACGGCCCGCCGCTTCAATTCGGGATCGCTTTTCTGGCGCGCCACCTCCACAATCTGCTTCGCCGCACCCTGCGAAAACAGGGCATCCAGAATGCCATTCCTCACTGAGGTTTCAGGTTCAGTGGCGTAAAGAGCGGCCAAGTCGTCGGCGGAGGCTTCCTTCTTCATGCCGCCGAGTGACCTGACCGCGGTAAACCGCAGCCGCCTGTCTTTATCGGTTCGGGCAATCTCCGGAATTTTAGCGGCGTTTTGGCCGCGTGACATCGGCTTCGGGATCCGATCCTTCCGTTCAAAAGCGCTTTCCGCAGCATAGATCTGCGCCATCTCATTGGGTGCCTGCATCGAGCCCAGAAGGTCAATCGCCTCGCGCCGCAACTCGGGATGAGATTCGGAGCGCGCGGCGGCCAACAGATGCTCACTATCCCGCGACATCCTGTATCCGCGCAGCACCGCGCGTTTAATATTGATGTCCGGCACGCTGCCGTAGATTTCGCTCAAGACCTGCTGACTCTCCTTGGAGCGGAAGGTTCCGGGATACCCGACAGCATGTAACTGTAAGTCAGGATAGGATCCCGTTCGCGGCAACGCGGTAAATCCAGGTGCCGAAACTGGAGCGCCCATCCCAGCGGTGCAGGTGGCGAAAGGCGCGCAGGAAAGTCTCCTGCACTACGTCCTCGGCGTCTTGTTCATTGCCGGTCATGCGAAATGCAAGGCGAAAGACACTTCGGCTGTAGCGTTCCACCAGCGTGCGATAGGCGTCGCCGTCGCCGCTTTTCGTTAGGGCGACCGCCAAGCTGTCTTCCATCCACCGTTTAGACTGCCGGATTTGTCGGCGGTTAGCAAGTATAATTGGGCGATCAAGATGCGAAGACTTATCCTCCTGGTATCTGGCGTTGGATTGTCGATCGGCGCGGCCCAATTCGCCCTAAGTGGCGGGCGGCTTGATGGATGGAAGGCACTTCCGCTCATCGAACTGCAAGCCGACTTACACCATGTGCAAGGCATCGACGTGGAGCGCGAAGTGTTATGGGTTTCCTCGGTGGATGCCGCGGCCCGGGTGGGCTATCTCTCACGCTTTAACTTACGGACGGGCCATCTCTTGAATCAGGTGCAGGTACAGGACGGCCGACGCTTCCATCCGGGGGGCCTTACTTTGGACGGTGATGCGATTTGGGTGCCGGTGGCGGAGTATGATCGCGACGGCCCGACGACGATCGAGCGGCGCGATAAGCGGACTTTCGCCCTGATCTCACACTTCACCGTGAACGATCATATTGGCTGCCTCGCCGTGGGGAAAGATGCTTTGGTGGGCGGTAACTGGGACAGCCGCATGCTTTACCGTTGGTCGCGCGAAGGCCAGGAGCTGGCGCGTACGCCGAACGCGAGTTCGTCACGCTATCAGGATTTGAAGATCGTGGACGGTGACTTGATCGGATCGGGTATCGAATCGAAGACCGCTGGTTCCATTGAGTGGTTGGATCCGCAGAGCTACGCCGTGCGGCGGCGGGTGACGACGGGGCAGAATGACCGGGGCGTCACTTACACGCGTGAAGGCATGACGTACCGGAATGGGCGGCTCTACTTACTGCCCGAAGACGGCCGTAGCCGTCTATTTATTTTCACTCAACCTTAGAAGCAACGGCCCCTGGGGTTCGTT
>JAYVRS010001136.1:0-2886 GCA_043776185.1 Bryobacteraceae bacterium
TGAAGTCCGCGCGGTAGTCGAATTAGTAGTAAACGCGACCGGTCGTAAAGCTCGGAAAACCCGAAATATTCTAAGGGTTGGGGAACTCAAGGAATAGGCCTCTAACGAAAGGCAACACCGTTATGATTGGCGGTGCTGAGGGAAGAAGAGCCAAGCGACCGGAAACTTTCAATTCATGCCAGAGGCATAATTGTGTTTACTCGCATCGTCTGAGACCAAAATCGGAGATCCGAAAAAGGCAAAAGCGGTCGGGGAGAGTTTTTGACCATGTACACCTAAAAGATCCAATGTGTCATGGCTGTTTGTGAGTGAAGGTCCTCATCTCTCATTGGGCTAGCATTACAATCTCTTTACATTAAGCACATGTAAATTAGGTAGTGTTTGTTACTTGCTGTAACTGGAGATTGGGTTACTTGAGCTATACTCCACTATAACCCCAGCAGATACTTTTGGAGATGAAGATGAACTTTACTGTTTCCCTGTTTACTTTGACTTTAGCCGCCGTGTTTTCGGCGGTTGGCGCCTTCGCGCAAAGCTCAGACCGCGACGAGCGCGGACAAGAGGTACTGACGGTCGGGCACCCGATGAATCCTCGCTTAGAAAATAATGGTGGCCGCGCTTCAAGGGGCGGCGCCCCCACTGCCGGCTCCACAGGCACGATTTCGCCAATGATTACGTACCATGGCGGCCAAGTGATGAGCACTCCCACTGTGTACTTGATCTGGTACGGTAACTGGGCCCAAACCAACGGAACGGATAATGCGATTGGTCAGACGATCGTTCGTGATTTCTTGTTTGGTTTGAGTAACTCAGGACATTTTAAGATCAATACGTCTTACGGATCGCCCACTGGTTTGGTGAACGTCGGCTCTGAGTATTCCGATAACTATTCACTCGGCGTCAACCTGAGTGACTCAAATGTCAAATCGATCGTCTCTAATGCTGTTTACGGAGGTAAGTTGCCAAGAGATAGAAATGGTGTTTACTTCGTACTTACTTCCAGTGATGTGGCTGAGTCCTCCGGCTTCTGCACCAAGTACTGCGGCTGGCACACGGCGGGCACGATCGCCGGTTTAACCCTGAAATATTCTTTTGTTGGTAATTCCGCACGCTGCCTAAGCGGATGTGCGGCGCAGCCAAATGGTCCGAATGGCAATGCTGGTATCGACGGAATGCTTTCCATTCTGGCTCACGAGTTGGAAGAGACTGTTTCGGACCCCCTTCCCACCAGTGGCTGGGCGGATAGCCAGGGCGGAGAAAACGCAGACAAGTGCGCCTGGACCTTTGGATCCAATCCGTTGATAGCGCCGAATGGCGCATTCTACAACATGACGCTGCCGGCAAAATCGCAGGCAACGCGGAACTACTTAATTCAGCGCAACCTCGATGCAAATAGTGTTTGTTATCTGGACTATATTACAAAAACTCAGTAAGAAGCCACGTCGATACGGTGAGAATTAAGCGTCGTATTAGGTGACACCCCGGCTGCGGGCTGCTGCCATCGCCGGGGCGCATCACGTAGAAGTCTCGAACAACTTGTGCCCATTGACATCGTTCGGAACGAAGCCAATTTGGACCTCCACTGGGTGTAAGTTGGCTTACCTCCGAACCAAGTTCTGGTCGAACCAGCGGACCATTTCGCCAAGGTAGTCTGGCGGATTGACCGCGCCGGGAAATGTGGCTCCATGGGCGCCGCCGGGAATTCGAAGCAGCTTCACAGGGACACCAGTTTCCTTAAGTTTCGCCGCGAAGTCAACCGATTGGGCGAAGTCCACCTGCTCGTCCTTGTCGCCATGCATCAAAAGGAAGGGCGCATCGTCCAGGGTGATGTGCGAGATCGGAGAAGCTTCGTAATAGGTCCTATATTCGGCTGATTCGCGCGAGACCTCA
Source organism: Bryobacteraceae bacterium (assembly GCA_043776185.1). GTDB lineage: Bacteria > Acidobacteriota > Terriglobia > Bryobacterales > Bryobacteraceae > JALHNI01. The sequence goes on from JAYVRS010001136.1 coordinate 1,891, forward strand.
GCCGATGGCTTCGCCATCCCGATCAGGAATGTTCCATTGAGCCCCTTGAAAAAGTTGGTCGGAGCGGCGCGCGCCACCACGCATTGCACTTTAGCGCTTTGGCGTTCCACAGGGTCCGGGTCATTCGAGTTTCCTCGGCCGTCCAGAGTGCCGAGCATACTTACTAAGTGCCCACCGGAAGAACCGCCGGAAGCGCCGATACGATCAGGACGAATGCCGAATCGCGCAGCGTTGTGCCGAACAAAGCGGACAGCGCGTTGAGCGTCCTCCACCGGACCGGGGTAACGAAAACGCGGCAAAGCGCGGTGATTGATGACAAAGACGGTATAGCCATTCGTCGCCAAGGCCTTTGCATAAAGTTGAGATTGGCCGTTGGTCTTCAGTTCTTCGGCGCTATAAGCAAGTGGGGCGGTCCAACCGCTGCCGGAGATGTGGACCACCCCGAAGCCTTTTGGGTTGGTTGGCTTGTAGATATCCAGCAGCAGAGCCGCCCCGGAGTACATTCCGTAGACAACATTGGCTTGAATGGTGAACGGCTCAGCGGCAAAAGCGGCGCAAATCGCGGTGGTGAGTAGGACGATCTTCATGCCGGAAGCTTACCGTAGTGGATGACCGTGGCGCAATACGGAGCATCATCCGGCCGCCCGCCCGCCTATCTCGGCGAAGCTGATTGACCACATTGGCGCGAGGGAAGTTGCCAATTGTTAGGCAACCAGTAACTTCGCTGGAACCAACTGTGCGATTGAATCCACCACTCGAGTCGGCGCGAATGGATAGTCGCGTAACGTGCTCAGCGAACTGGATCCGGTAAGCACTAAGATGCTCTGGAATCCAAGGTCGGTCGCGCCGCGGATGTCGGTCTCCATCGTGTCGCCGATCATGATGACGTCATCTGTCGCCAGGCCCATGCGCTTGCGGCCGGCGCGCATCATGAATGGGTTGGGCTTGCCAACGTGGTAGGCCTTCTTGCCGCTTGCCGATTCAAGAAGCGCCACT